>NZ_JBQKGW010000011.1:0-90943 GCF_052118625.1 Porcincola sp. LCP21S3_C12
GACACTAGGAAGGTGGTGTCGTTTATGGCAAATAAAACAGCGAATGTTAATGCACGTGTTGAGGAAAATGTGAAGAAGAAGGCGGAAGATATTCTATCGGCTATGGGCATTCCTGCATCTGTTGGAATAAATATGTTCTACAGACAGGTTATCTATTGCCATGGACTTCCGTTCAGGCCATATGTCCCTGAGAATGGCTCCCGGGCGCTTAGCGAGATGACAAAGGAAGAATTTGATTCGCGGATGGCCGCGGGCCTAGCAGATGCAAAGGCTGGAAGGGGCGTTTCTGTGGATGAAGCATTTGATCAGCTGCTCGAAGGACTCAAAGAGAAAGAGGCTGTCAATGCATGAATACAAAGTCATCATCACCAATCATGCTTTGCATTCCATGACAGAGATCAGGGATTACATAGCGAAGGAGCTTTTGAATCCGTCAGCGGCGATCAGTCATCTGGAATTTTTCAGGAGTGAGATAAAAAAGCTTTCCGAGATGCCAGACAGGCATAAGCTTATTGATGAGCAGCCATGGCATGACGAAGGCATCAGATGTGATTTACGCCGGAAGAGATCAGTCGAAACGGCTTGAACAAATGCCAATGAAATAATGAGATACACAAAGAGCATTTGCCAAAACATGGCAAGTGCTTATTTTTGTCTGCCGGGGGTGAGGGCGGGATAAATCTCTCAGCCGAAACCAACTGGAGACCGTCGCCCCCTCACGCATGCATTTTTTTCAATTCAAACAGGGTATTAACCCCATGCCGCCAGTGCGAGAACCTTGTGAACCCCAGGCTCATTGATTGATTTTGTTTGCAATAAAGGTTCCAAACGTTACTATATCCAGTCGGCATTTCCCGCCCGGCCTCTTATTATCAGAAATGAAGGAGAGCAAATCGTCACAAGGAACAATATCCTTATATTGTATCTGTTTTGGCGTCCGGAATTCTGTGCGCGGTAAGCTGATTTTACATCCGGAATTCCGGAGCTTTTGCCACAACTTTAGCCTTGAGGGGATCCTCGACGCTGCTGCGCACCAGATCAATGGGGGAAGCTGGCCGGAGATCGGAGAAACGGATCATTTATTACCAACGGGGGGGTAAGAAGCTTGAAAAATCTGCAAGGTGGATATACATTATATATACATAGAGGAGGTATGTGCGATGCAGACTCAGGTAAAAGCATGGGGGAATAGCCAGGGGATTAGAATTTCAAAGGAAGTACTTAAAGAGGCTGATGTAGCTGTTGATGACATACTGGATGTAAAAGTCTCAAATGGAGTGATCATGCTTGTCAAGCCGTTTAGACATAAGACTTTGGAAGAGCGTGCTGCTGCATGTGATGGAAGGCTTGATCTTGACGGGGAATTTGACTGGAGGAAGCCAGTAGGGAGAGAGATTTGGCAATGAAAGAAGGAATCTGTCAGGGAGATCTTCTTAAGATTGAAAGAATTAAGATGCCGGTGCTGGTTGTAAGTAAAAATTTCTTCAATCAAAGTGGGGAGGTTATTGGTTGCCCTGTTTACAGAAACGGGAAACCAGGAGCGCTGCATATCAGGATTGAAACAGAAGAAGTTACCGGATATGTTCATTGTGAGAAAATGGCACTGCTGGATATGAATGTAAGAAGATATTCTAAATTAGGCAGCATACATATGTCAGAGATTATTGATATAACGGATGCGGTCCAGGGAATTTTTGATTATGTGTGAACCAAACACTCGTAATCTTAACTTCCAGTGAGATTTAACGCTCAAGCAAAATAAATGGCATTTAAAGCCCGTAAAAGTGAGAAAGGTCCGTTCGAGTGCCAGCGTAAACACCGCAGCGAAGCGCTGGACAACCGAGATCACCCAACGTGACAGGCTCTTTCTGCGGAAACTTGGAGTCCCGGATCTCTGACGTTTTGAGTACAGAATACACAACTTTTAGATTTCTATGATTGTGAACAAGTGAGCCGGCGAGCAGTTTTCTGCTTGTCGGCTCTTGATTAACTATTGATAAAATATCTGATTGAATAGCGCCATTTTGAGTAATTTACCCTTGAATTATTCTATTTACAAAGTTATTCTTGTGAAGGCGCCGGGTGCCGGGTGCAGTGGGCCTGGCGAACCCTGCAGACACGAGAGGACAGCTGCTGGATGTGAGCTGCAGTTTGCCCGGCTGAAATGAATACAAGGAGGAATTTTGGGAACATGTATGGGAAGACGATGGAGATGTCCTGGAGCATGGGTGCAGCTGCGACATCTTCGGCTTGCCTGGGGCTTCGGGCAGGTTTGCCTCGAAACGCGGGGAACACGGGAATGCCTTCGCTTGGGCAGAGATGTGGGGTAAAGTTATTCAAAGAGGGGGATGCAATGAGATCCGGATATGACCGTGAACGTCGGAAGATGAGATGGCTTCCGATTGTATTGATTGTTATGGGGGTGCTGGCTGCGCTGGTTCTGCTCGCAGTCGGACTGTTCTACCATTATTACGGCCTGTCGAATTATGAGGGCAAGGCTGCGCAGACGCAGCTCAGCTCCGAGGATATGGCAGAGGCAAAGAGGGCAGCGGAGGCGCATGTCGAGAAGCTGAACCTTTCCGATTCCGAGGTGGAACAGATCAAGACGGAGAATGACAAGGCCATCAAGGCAGCGAATGTGAGTGCCGTGGATCAGCCGGATGTTTACAACCTGCTGCTGGTTGGCGTCGACCGAAGGGATGACAGCTGGAACGGTAATGCGGATTCGATGATTCTGGCATCCATTAACAAGCCGAAGAAACGGATCACCCTGATGTCGTTTATGCGCGATCTGTACGCGGACATCCCGGGATATGGTGTGCATAAGTTGAATGCGGCCTGCGCATACGGCGGCTGCAGCCTGCTGGTAAAGACGCTGGAGGAAAACTATAAGGTTCATATCGACAACTATGCCTGGGTGGACTTTCAGTCGATGGCAGAAGTCATCGATGCGCTGGGCGGGGTCGATCTTTCGATAACGGATGCAGAAGTAAAGGTCGCAAATGATTATATTAAAGAGCTTTGCAGCATCACCGGCGCGGATCCCCAGTCGGAGTATCTCCAGGGCGGCGGTGACCTGCACTGTGACGGTATCCAGGCGGTTGCTTACGGGAGAATCCGTTATGTCGGCAATGCGGACTTTCAGCGGACCGAGCGCCAGCGGATTGTCATGGAGCAGATGATCTCTAAGATGAAAGATCTGTCGCTTGGCGATATGAATTCATTCGCGACAACCGTGCTGCCATTGGTGCACCATGACATCTCTGTCCCGGAGGTGCTTACGCTGACGGCCGCCGCACCGACTTTTCTGAAGTATGATGTCAAGGAGGCGCGTGTTCCGTTTGACGATCACTATCAGAGCGTCCAGGAGATCCTGAATCCGGACATGGACTACACTCTCCCGGAGATCCAGAAGGAATTATACGACTGAGGACTGGGAGCAAGTGGCAGCTGTGCCGTAATAAGCTGCGGGAGAGAAAGTTATGGAAGCAGAGGTTCAGCAATATGAGGATATACCGGTTCCGTTTGCACTGTTCCGGGTGGTGTTCAATAATGCGCATGATGCGGTGACGGATACAGAGTATGTGTATGCCAACCGGCTGTATTGTCAGATGGGGCATATTCCCTGGGAGGATATGGCCGGACGGACGTTCCGGGAGGTCTATCCGGCGTCAGATTCGCGGTGGTTTTCGTACTGCTATGAAGCGGTCACGAAGGGAGTGACTCGTCATGACTGCATTTTCAGTGAGGAGACGCAGCATTGGCTGGACTTCACAGTCGGACCGGTGTCGGAAGAGGACTGTGTTTCATTTGTCTTCACGAACGTGGATGTCCAGAGGCATGATATTCTGCGGGGGCAGCAGACGAGCGAGAGCATCCTCAGCATCACAAAGGTCCTGAACGGCGAGGAGGATTACGAGACCAGTATGAACCATGCGCTGCAGGAGCTGAGCAGGTTCATCCATCCGGACCGGCTGTACGTGCTGGAAACGGATCAGAAGACGGCGTCAAACACATTCGAATGGTGTGCAGACGGGATTCAGCCGGAAATCGGGACGCTGCAGAATCTCGATTACGGTGACTATCTCGGGGGCTGGGAGAGATACCTGGAGGATGATACAAGTGTTGTCATCAACGATATCGAGGAGCTGAAGGCGGAGGATCCGCTGGATTATCAGAACCTGAAGAGGCAGGGGATCAGGAGGCTAATCGGGGCACCATTCTACAACGGCGGCCGGCTGATCGGTTATCTTTGTGCGGACAACTACGCACTGAACGATTTGATCAACACGAAGCTGGTGCTTGAGACGGTTTCGTATTTTATCGGGGCAAAGGTGGTCAACCAGCGGCTGATCGACCAGATGGATCATCTGAGCCGCTATGATTCGCTGACGGGTGTCCACAATCGCAATGCCTGCATGGAGAAGATCGAGAAACTGAGGAAGCTGGGAGTCAGTGTCGGAATTGTCTATGCGGATGTAAATGGACTGAAGCGCCTCAACGATGCGGGCGGGCATGAAGCAGGTGACAGGGCGCTGCGGTCTGTCGCCCATTTACTGACGAGCCAGTATGGCGTTGACAATACGTACCGGTATGGCGGGGATGAGTTTGTGGTTCTTCTTCCGATGATCAGCCGGTCGGATTTTGAGCGTGACAAGCGGAGCCTTCTGGGCATGGTCCAGCAGAGGAAGACGCATCCTGTTGCGCTTGGATTTGAGTGGGTGCGCGACAGCAGGCAGCTGCATGATGCGGTACGGCGTGCCGACAAGAGAATGTATCATGACAAAGCGCTGTACTATCTGCAGAACCAGGAAGAAAGCAGGGCAGACTGAAACAAGCTGCCAGGAATGCCGCAGGGCAGATAGAAACAAGCGGTCAGGAATACCGCAGGACAGATTAAAACAAGCGGTCGGGAATACCGCCAGCCGGGTGAACGGCTGGCGGTATTTTGATACCTGTGTCAAAAAAAGTCTCCATGTCCGGCGCACGGTCGAATGTCTTATAGTTCGGTCGGAAATGTCGGTTATTAAGAGACAAAAAGAATGAATATCAGAATATAGGGCTGCATAGCTAATATAAATACGAATTTAGCTTCTTTTCATTCCGATTTAACATACATTCATTCCAAACCTATTGTCGGGTCAGTCTCCTTTTTCATATAATGTTCTTACAAAAATACATTCTTGCGAACAGAAACTTTGTAATGAGCATGGACGGGGAATCCGCTGCAGCACCTGATATGTGTGTCAAGGCGGATGGCTCTGGATGGGAGGGCATCCTGTCCGCGAAAATGGGAACCGCGCACGACAAGGAGGGTATCTATGAATATTCGGCAGGATCTCAAACGATTCCTCAGCATCATGATCACAATCTGTGTGATCTTCACCACAACTGTGGCCAGTCCGCTGAGCACCATGGCAGAAGCTCCGGAAGGATTGCCGGCGGAAGAAACTGCAGCGGTCACGGAACAGGCAGCAGCGGAGGCAGAGCCGGCAACCGTCGGGCAGGCCCCTGCTCCTGCGGCAGAGGCACCGGCGGCGGAAGCACCACCCCCGGCACCAGCACCTGCGCCGGAGACATCCGCACCTGCACCGGAAACATCGGCGCCTGCGCCGCAGACCGCAGCACCGGCATCTGTCCCGGAAACTTCCGCGCCAAAGGTGGAGACGCCGGCAGCGGAATCACAGGCCGCAGCGCCGGCAGCAGAACCACAGACATCCGCTCCGGCAGCAGAAAAGCAGCCTGAAGAGACGCAGATGGCGGACTCGAAGGAAGAAAAGCCGTCTGCAGATGGGAAAGGCAGCGGGAAAGCAGGAGACGGTCATTCGACGACAGCAGAAGGGACGGATGCGCAGAATACGCACGGGGAAAATGCGCCAGCGGACCAGGCTGATGCAGGCAGTGCAGCGGGCGATGCTTCGACAGACCCGCCGCAGACGGCAGACGCACAGCAGGCGGAGGTGAATACAACCGCAGCTACAGTCGGTGAAAGCGATACGGCAGGACAGCAGCTGTCCGAACAGCCGGAAGCCGAAACCGGGAAGGAAACGGAGTCCGAGTCTGAGACGGAAACCGAGACGGAGGAAACCTATCCGGCACAGTCCTTCACAGGACGGGCGAACAACATCACAGTGTCCGTCATCGCCGGTGAGGGCGTCTTCCCGAAGGGGACGACGATGGTTACGACAGCGGTCTCTGCGCAGCATGCCATCAGTATCGCGAATGCGGCGACCGATGACCAGACCGAGGTCAAGGACGCGATCGGTGTGGACATCTCCTTCCGTGACGCGTCCGGCAGGGAGATCGAGCCGAAGGATGGACGAAGCGTCCAGGTCCGCATGACGGTCGGTGCAGGCAGTGCGCTGGAAGGCGACAACTTCTCTGTCGTCCACCAGAAGGACAACGGCGCAGTTGAAACCGTCACCGAGAACGCATCCGCACGCGGAGCAGTCTTCGCGGCAGATTCATTTTCGATCTATGTCATCACCGGAACCGGAACTGCAGAGCAGGAGCCGGCGGTTGAGACCTGGAACTTCTACGGAGCTGATAATACGACCCTCCTCTCTACACAGATGGTGAAGGATGGAGAGTCGCTGAACGCACCGGCATCGCCGGAGAAGGAAGGCTTCATCTTCAGGGGATGGGCGTATTCGGCAGAAAGGGCAGCAGCCGGAACGGTAGATGTAGCTGCATTCACAACCAGGACGGTGGAAGTATCCTCTACCCGGACCGTGAATCTGTATCCGGTATTTGAAGCGAAGCTTTATGTCTTCTTCATGGACAACTACAATAGAGTCTGGCAGACAAAAGAAGGCGTTTCTGGAAGCAAAATTTCCGTATCGGACGTTACGCTTCCGCTTGGCTCGGAGCAGTCCGTCACCGGCTGGTACAAGGACAGCACGCTTTCGGGCGACGCCGTCACGGAAGTCACCCTCTCGAGCGAGGATGTGACACTCTATCCGAAGGTGGAGTCGGGACATTACCTGTACTTTTCCTCCGGAGAAGGCGCATCCTACGTCGCTCCGCAGTTCGTCGCGGCAAATTCTGAGACAGTGACGCCGGGAGAACCGACCAGAAGCGGCTACACGTTTGCGGGCTGGTCCAGCACGGAAAGCTCAGCTGCGGCGGATTTCACATTCGGCGGGAAGCTTACAGAAAACAAGACCGTCTATGCGGTATGGAAAGCTAGATCGGATACGCAGTACACGGTGATCTTCTGGAAACAGTCGGCCAACGACAGCAAGGACGCTCTCGACAGCCAGAAAACCTATGACTACGCGGAGTCCGTGCCCAGAACCGGAACCAGTGGACAGGAAGTTTCTCCAAGATCCGGAGACACGAGTAAAAATTATACAGGATTTCATTATAACGCCTCAAAATCGGTCTCTGTCACCATCAGCGGAGATGGCACCACCATCCTGAATGTTTACTATGATCGGAATTTGTTGACAATTGAATTTTACGAGAACATAGGATCAGATCGGCGGCCAAAGTGGCAAAAGATGGATGATCCATATACTGGTCTCTACGGGCAAACGCTGGCGCAGAACGGCTATTCCTGGCCGGAGGAATACAACTGGTATAATAAGAGCAAAAGAAATCAGCTGACATTTCTGGACGCTTTCATCTTTGATCATCTTGTTGATTCCGGATATGGAAGTACAACCAGCATCAGCCTGTACAGGTATGACAGAAGCGGTTCTGTCAGTATCAACCACTATAAACAGAATCTGGACGGAAGCTACAACTATTCCAGTCCGACGAATTCTACCAATTCAGATATCGGAACTTTTAATTTTTCCAATAAATACAATGGCTTTACGATCGACAGCTGTTATATAGGTCGGAATACGCCGACGGACAATTCCGGATGGAGGAAAGCATCTGCAGGAAGCAGTGTCGAGTATGGATCAAACCTGTACATCCGTTACACAAGAAATAAGTATGACCTTTCCTTCTATAATTATAACGGGCAATCAAGAAAGGAATTGGTGCTTTATGAGGCTTCTCTGGAATCCTACGCCTCTTATGTGCCGGAACGGCCTTCCGATCTTTCGGAGGAGTTTACCTTCCAGGGCTGGTACAAGGATCCGGAGTGTACGCAGGCGTTTGACTTCAGCCAGACCATGCCGGCGGGCGGCGTGACGCTTTACGCAAAGTGGGCGGAACCGACCTACAACGTCACGGTTCATCTGACCATGGACGGAAGTGGAGCTTCAACCAGCCTGACAATCGGTTATGGCGCGGCGATCAGTGAGTCGGATATGCCGACCGTAAAGGATGCGAACGGAAATACCGTCTTCCAGGGGAATGGCAGCAATACCGTGATGCTTCCAGAGAATGTGGACTGGATCGGCTGGGCGACGAAGAACGGTACGCAGTATACAACCTTCAATTTCGCAAGGAAGATCTACAGCGACATCACGCTGTATCCGTACTATGTGAACAAGGCGGATTACTCAGTGACATATGATGCAAACGGTGGTACCGGTACTGTGACGGACGGGAAAAAGTACGCCAGCGGTGCCTGGGCGGATATCCAGCCTGGCAAGAGCCTGAAAGCACCGAGCGGAAAGACAGCCTTCCTGTACTGGGCTGCCAATAAGAATGGTACCGGATTGACCTATTACCCGGGTGACCGGATCCAGGTCATGGGGGATCTGACGCTGTATGCGGTTTACGGCGACCCATCGAAGACGACAAGCCTGACGTACAACTCCAATTATCCGTATGGATCCGGCTTTGCGGAGCAGACAAAGAAGCAGTCTATAAACGGGTCAGAGACGCTTCAGAACAATGTTTCGTTCCAGGCACTTTCGCCGGCTGACGCGGGCTTCAGTGTGCCGGACGGCTACTATTTCGCCGGCTGGAATACCAGCAAGAACGGGAACGGGACAGCTGTGGCAGCTGGGGCGGATATCCTTGTGGATGTCAAAGTGGGGCCGAACACCCTCAACGCACAGTGGGTGAAAAAGCAGGCGGTTGTCTTGACAGTGGCCGGGTCTACAGAAACCCATCCCTATGACGGAAAGACGTATGATGTCAATGGATATACCACGGACATCACCGTGGACGGGGCGAAAGTCAATGCTCTTCCGGGAAATCTGAAGCTGGATGAGACGAAAGCGAAGGCAAAGACAGCCTCCGGAAAGGATGCGGGCACGTACAAGATCGGACTTACGGAAGGAGATTTCCTGATAACCGGAAGTGACTTGGAAAAGTACAGCATTACCATAAAGGTGACAGATGGAACCCTGACAGTGGAGCCGAGAAGCGTGACGCTGACCTCGGCATCAGACTCCAAAGCGTTCGACGGCACCGCGCTGACAGCTCCTGCGGTAACAGTCAGCGGAGATGGCTTTGTGGCAGGAGAGACGTCGGACATCAAGGCAACGGGGACGATTACCAAGGTCGGTTCGGTGACCAATACGATCATTTACACAGAGACGGCTGGCTTTGTTGCGCGAAACTACAGCATCACGAAACAGGAAGGAACGCTTACAATCACCCAGAACCAGTCGAAGATCACGGTTACGGCTGCAAGTGACAGCAAGGTCTATGACGGAACACCGCTGACGAACGATGAGTATAAGGTGGAGGGGCTGCCGGAAGGCTTTACCCTTGCGAATGTGACGGTCACTGGCTCCGCGACGAATGTTTCGGATACCAGTTCCGGCAACAACAAGGTGACGGGCGGCAAGATCCTCTACAGCGGAGAGGATGTGACAGGCCAGTTTGCCAACATTGAGAGGGTCGACGGAATGCTCACCATCCTGAAACGCAAGGTGACGCTGACTTCCGCGACGGACAGCAAGGAATATGACGGAAAACCGCTCACCAATAGTACAGTCACGGGCGGAGACGGGTTTGTCGCAGGCGAAGTGAAGGAGCTGAAGGCAACGGGGTCACAGACAGATGTCGGCTTCTCCGCAAATCCGATCTCCTACAGTACAGAAGGGACGGCCTTCCAGGCGGGGAACTACGAGATTGAGGAAATCATCGGGACGCTGACCGTTACGAAGAATGGAACGAAGCTGGTCGTCACGGCACCAAG
The DNA here is from genome assembly GCF_052118625.1 of Porcincola sp. LCP21S3_C12. Classification (NCBI taxonomy): domain Bacteria; kingdom Bacillati; phylum Bacillota; class Clostridia; order Lachnospirales; family Lachnospiraceae; genus Porcincola; species Porcincola sp. LCP21S3_C12. The sequence continues at coordinate 10,055 of NZ_JBQKGW010000011.1, forward strand.
CCGGACGTGGAAATACGATGGAACGGAACATTCCACCGGGAATATTGTGACCACTACCTGGCCGGCGTCGGCAACAGACTATGCGGCAAAGTACACAGTTACCGCAACGGTATCCGGTTCGGTGAAGGATGTTGATGACGGTGAGGTTGCCAATGTGGTTGCCCCGGAAAGTATCAAGATTATCGAGAAAAGTAGTGGAAGGGATGTCACGGCCAATTTTGATCCGTCGAAGATCAAGGTCGTAGATGGAACGCTTCAGATTCTGCCGAGGAAGGTGACGCTGACCTCGGAAACGGCGTCCAAGCCATTCGATGGCACGCCGCTGACAAAACCGGTCGTGAAGATCACTGAGGATGGGTTTGTGACCGGAGAGGTGACCGATGTAAGAGCAACTGGAACGATCACAAGATCTGGATCCGTGCCGAACACCATCACCTATCAGAAGGGTGAGAAGTTCAAGGAAAAGAATTACGTCATCACGGTGAATACCGGGACACTGACCGTGACAAAGGCGAATGTGGGGCTGGTGATCACTGCTCCGAGTAGAGCCTGGGAATACGACGGGACCGCGCACAGCACCGGAGACAACGTGACCGTCAGATGGCTTTCAGAATGGTATGAAAGCAGGTACAAGGTCGAAGCAACTGTCGAAGGCTCTGTGAAGAATGTCGCTGAGGGAGACGTGGAGAACAAGGTCAAGTCCTACGTGATTAAGAACAACGCAGGGGCTGATGTGACGGATCTGTTCAGCAAGAGCCAGATCCAGACGGTGTCTGGGACGCTGAAGGTGACGCCACGCGATGTCGAGCTGAAATCCGAAAGCAAGACGAAGCCGTATGACGGCACGCCGCTGACCGCACCGGGCGTGACGGTCGTCAGTGAAAAGAGCTTTGTCGGCGGAGAGGTGACGGACATCAGGGCAACAGGATCCGCACTGACAACGGATGACGGCATCGTGCCAAACACGATCACATGGACGGCAGGAAAGACATTTGATGAAACCAATTACACGATCCGGAGAGAGACCGGGACGCTGCAGATTACGCAGAACCACACGGAGATCACCGTCACGGCTGCAAGCGGCAGCAAGGTCTACGACGGAACGGCCCTGACGAAGGGCGAAAGCACCACGGTCGGGCTTCCGGAAGGCTTTACGGCGGAAGTGAAGGTCGAGGGCACCGCGACAAATGTGGCGGATTCGAAGGCTGGGAACAACAGGATTCAGTCGGTCCGGATCCTGAAGGACGGACAGGATGTGACCAGCCAGTTCGCGAGGATCACGAAGCTGGATGGCAAACTGGCCATCGAGAAGCGGCAGGTCTTTCTGGCGTCGGAATCGGCATCCAGGCCGTACGACGGAACGCCGCTGACCAGGCCGGCTGTGAAAGTCACCGGGCAGGGCTTTGTGTCAGGAGAGATCAAGGAAGACAGCATCAGGGCAGACGGCTCCATCACGAATGTCGGAGAGGTCACAAACAGCATCCTCTATACGCCGGAGCCGAAGGGCGGCTTTGACGAGAACAACTACGAGATTCAGAAGAAGGAAGGGACACTCTCCATCAGCAAGGCGGAGGTGGCATTCCGGGTCAAGGCGGCCAGCCATACATGGACGTATGACGGGAAAGCGCACAGTGACACAGGCTATACGGTCACAGTACCGGACAAGGATCAGGAAGTCTACGGGGCCTTCGAGATCGGAGCAACGGTCAAAGGCTCTGTGACAGATGTGACGGAAAAGCAGGTGGCGAATGAAGTCACGACGGTTGCCGTGAAGCTTGACGGAAAGGACGTGACGGATCAGTTTGACACCGGCGAGATGAGTCTGGAGAACGGCATCCTGGAAATCAGTCCGGCAGAGGTTATGCTGACATCGGATTCAGGATCGAAGGAATACGATGGAACCCCGCTTGAGAAACCTGAAGTGACCGTGAAGGGAACCATCGTGGAGACGGGCGGGAAGCCGCAGATCTTCCAGATCCGGGCAACCGGAAGCGTGACGGATGTGACGACGGATCCTGTTCCGAATACGATTGCATATGACACAACGGAGGATTTCATTCCGGAGAACTATGTGATCACGACGGAGGAGGGAACACTTTCCGTCATGAAGAACACCTCTGCTGAGATCATTTTCACGGCGGACAGCGCGCAGAAAATCTACGATGGAACACCGCTGACGGCACCAGGCGTCAAAGTGACAGGGCTGCCTGACGGATTCACCACAGAGGGCAGGGCGGACGGAAGCATCACCAACGTCATGCAGACGAAGGCAGGCAACAATCCGGTCACCGCTGTGAAGATCCTTGACAAGAATGGAAAGGACGTGACGGCATGGTTCACCGGTATCACGAAGAAGGCCGGCACCCTGACCATCACGAAGAGAGAGCTCACGCTGACAAGTGCAAGTGCCAGCAAACCGTACGATGGCAAGCCGCTGAAGAAGGAGGAGGTAACGATCGGCGGAGCAGATGGCCTGGCAGAGAATCATACGATCAGCTATTCCTTTACCGGAAGTCAGACCTATGTGGGAACCAGTGAAAACATTTTCACTTACACCATCCTGGAAAAAGAACGCAGTACGATCCAGACAACGTATGGGGCGGGTGCGGACGAGGAGATCGGAAGCCTGCTCACCCTGCAGCTGAACGCCCAGGCCGTACCAGAGGATGGCAGTCTGAATGGTCCGTTCACACCGGAATCGAACTACAGAATCAAGACCGAGTTTGGCGATCTGACCGTAACAGACGACACTGATTCAAAGAATGTCGTCACCAAGACACACGATGGAAAGGTCTACAGACTGGGCGAGCAGATCGTCTTCACAATCAAGGTGACGAACATCTACGATTCGGTTCAGACAATCACGCTGACCGAGCAGAGCGACGTGGTGTTCACTGGGAAGCAGACATTTGAAGGTTTAAAGCCCGGAGAAACGGTGACAACCAGTGCGTACCATGTGGTGACGGAGGCGGACATCGCAGCCGGGAGCTACAGCAACACGGTGACGGCAGCCTTCAAGGGGGCTGACAAGCCGTGGGAAGGAACAGATGAGGAATATCAGTTTGCACACCTGACACTGAAGAAAACCGTGACAAGCAAGCCTGGGAATGGAAAGGCATATGTGAAGGGCGAAACCATCCGCTACCTGATCACGGCAGTCAACGACGGAACAGTGACCCTGACTGATCTGAACATTCAGGACAGGCTGACAGAAGACAAGTGGCAGGTTGAAAAACTGGACCCGAAGGAGGAGGTAAGCTTCGAGACATCTTACGTTGTGGCAGAGAAGGATGTGGAAAAGGGCTTCGTGGAGAATGAGGCGGTCGGAAATGCAAAGCGGCCGGGGACAAATGAGAATGATGTGATACCGACACCGCCGACGGTTCAGGTTCCGGTTGAGGCATCTGATTCCAGTCTCTATGTGGAGAAGACATCTGATGTGGGTGAGGGAACGTTGGTCACTGCAGGGGATGTGATCCACTACACAATCAAGGTTCTCAACAATGGCAACACGGTTCTGTCAGATGTGACAGTGACCGACGAGCTGACAGGTGACAGCTGGAAGATCGAAGGTGATCTGAAGCCAGGTGAATTCAGAACATTTGAAGCAAGCTACACAGTGACAGAGAAGGACATGCTTGCAGGAATTGTGAAGAATACCGCAACCGCGGACGGCAGGGATCCGGGCGGAGACAAGCCGGATGTAACGCCGGGCAGTACCGGGGACAAGACAATAGAGGGCACCCCGCATCTGACTGTGACGAAGAAGGCCACCAGCCTTCCGAAGGACGCGAGGGGATATACACTGGGCGAAGAGATTCACTACCACATCGAGGTTGTGAACGATGGCAATGTCACCATTGCGGCAGTTGAGGTGTCGGATGCACTGACCGGCGACTTGTGGAAGATTGAGTCACTGACGCCGGGAGAGAGCAGAAGCTTTGACACTGTCTACGCGGTGAAGGAAACGGACATCACAGCCGGAAAAGTGACGAATGTTGCAACTGCTGACGGGGAAGATCCGGCTGGAAACAAGCCGGATGTGACACCGGGCGAGGCGGTGGACATTACTGCTCCAGGCGAACCGAATGAGGGACAGGTCAAGGGTATTACAAAACCGGAGGAGACGGAGAACCCTGAAACTGAAGCACCGAAGCAGAACGGAGCGGTCAAGGCAGAAGTGAAAAAACCATCCGGGACACAGCAGACGATAATGTCCGAATCCCAGAGCGCGGCGAAGACCGGAGACTCGGCACAGACAGAGCTTTATCTGATACTGCTTCTGGTTGCAGCGGGCGGAATCGGCCTGATTGCATGGAGACGGAAAGATGACAAGGATGGCTCCATCTGACGGTTCTATCTCAGATTGACACAATGCGCAGGTAGACGGACGGGCAGCATCTTTCGGAGCGTTACCTGCCGAAAAACACCCGGAGGATACCGGATCGTCACCCTGCGCTGTCAAACCCATTTGTTGTGGAGGCGGCTGCATCTTCCCGGGAGTCTGACAGCTCCCGGGAAGGCAGTCGCCTCGTTTTTTATTAAGAGAATACAGGGTGGCTGCCGCACGGACCTTGCCGAACATGATCGGAGAACCCATAATATGTACTTTACAACTTAATACCATTCAAGAAAGCAACTTCACATATGCATAATTTTAACATTCACAAATTGGTAAATCTGTCTGTATTTCAAAAAGACGAGTGTCAGATTTACCAATTTTTGTGCATACAAACTGGACAACAATAACAAATATGTGTTTACCTATTGACGATGAAAGACGACATGACTATACTGACTTCAGTGAAACAAGATGAAAAACGACGAAAGATGTTGATGAAATCAGTGGAAATATGATGAAATCAACAAATGGAATTCCGTTTTCATCTGTTACAGACAGTCCTGTGTGGATGACCACTGTGATGTATGTATACAACTTTAATGCTGCGGCTCCGGAACGCAGCGTTTAAGGAGTAGATGGCCGATAGACGGAAAAGCTTGGAACCGGCTTCCGAATCCCGCAGGAAAAAGCAGACAATACCCATTTGAAGGAGGGATCATCATGAAACGCAGACTTGTCAGCGCTGTTCTCAGCGCCGCTATGATCGGCTCGATGATGGCTGGAGCAACAGTTGCTCAGGCAGACACCATCGACAACAAGGACATCACAATCGGTGTCTCCATCTGGAGCTCCACGGATGTGCTTGGTTCTCAGTGCAAGAAGATTCTGGATGAGGCCGCAAAGGCGCTTGGTGTCAATGTCCAGTATGTCGACCAGGGGCATGTTTCCGAGAAGGTTACGGCTTCCGTCGAGCAGCTGTGCGCAGCTGGATGCCAGGGCATCATCATCTGCAACTCCGCAGATTCAGAGATGCAGTCCGCAATCGCGACCTGCAATGCAAACCAGGTTTATCTGGCTCAGTTCTTCCGTGTCATCAGCGAGGAGAACAGCAAGGATATCTATGATCTGGCAAAGGCTTCTGATTATTATGTCGGCGCTGTTCATGAGAACGAGCCGGAGAACGGTGAGAAGCTGGTCAACATCCTGCTTGACAAGGGCTGCAGAGACATCGGTCTGATCGGTTGGGAGCAGGGCGATGCGACATGGCTCGGCAGATGGGAAGGCTACAAGACCGGTGTTGACAAGTGGAACAAGGATCATCCGGATGATCAGGCAGCCCTTTCCGAACCGCAGTATGCAGGAACCACTTCCGAGGGCGGCGCAAAGGCAGCCAACGCACTGATGAGCGCGGATCCGAAGCTGGATGCGCTGATTCCGGCAGGCGGTGGCGGAGAGCCTCTGCAGGGCGCGATCTCTGCAGTTGAGGCAGCCGGCAAGACCAAGGACATCTCCATTGTTTCCACCGACTTCCTTCCGGATCTCGGAGAGAGACTTGAGAATGGCTCCATGGCTGGTGAGTCCGGCGGACATTACTGCGATCCGCTGTTTGCATTCCTGATGGTTTACAATGCCATCAAGGGCAACTACACAGATTTCGCAGGAACCTTCAACGAGATCAATTTCCCGTACCTGTATGTCTCTTCTGCTGATGATTACAAGGCATATGAGAAGTACTTTGTTGATCAGCTTCCGTACACGGATCAGGAGATCGTGGATCTCTCCAATGAGAGCTTCGAGGATCTGACCAAGTCGGCTGAGTCCCTGTCCATCGAGGATGCAGCAGCACGTGCAGGCGGATCGACGGCATCTACTGAGGCTGAGGTGGCAACAGAGTCCGCAACAGAGGCAGGCTGAGGAACCACGCCGGGCGGAGGACAGCTGTGAAGGCTGTTTCAGCGGCGCCTGAGCTGAGCGCAGTACGAGGCTTGAGGCCAGAGTGTCTGCGTTTCAAAACAGAAAGCAAAGCGGACGGTTCATGACCGCTTTCCAACAGAAATGACCGGGCCGGTATCATTCGGTGATACCGGCCTCTCTTTCAGGATGACTTGTCAAGTACAACTTGTCGGAAAATGAGGTATTGGTATGGGTTCAACTGAACGTGTTAAGAAAGGCGGGAAGCTCTCGGGCAGGACGATGGGATTTCTCATCCTGCTCCTTCTGGTCGTCGCCTCCTGGGCGGTTTTCAAGGCCATCACGCCCGGCAACTTCGGTTCGCCGAAAAATCTGCTCAGCTACTTTGAATCGTCTCTGATGATTTCAGCTGGGGCTGCCGGTTTCTATTTTGTCATGGTCATGGGGATGTTCGACTTCTCCATCGGCGCCAACATCATGTTGTCCGCCATCGTGGGAACGACACTGGCATCCCGTTTCAACATGGGATACTTCGGGCTGATCGCCGGCTGCATCCTGACAGGGGCGATTGTCGGGCTTTTGAACGGATTTTTCTATGTGAAGCTTCACATCCCGTCGATGATCGTCACGACCGGGCTTGCACTGATCTACGAGTCCATTGCAAGCTACATCGCGGGGGGTCAGTCAGCGACGCTTCCGTCCAACCTCCGGAAGCTCGGGGCGATGCCGGGCGACCTGATACTGGCTGTCATCGCATTCCTGGTGGCTTACCTTCTTCTGAATTATACGAAGATCGGAACCTATACGTACGCCATCGGGTCCAATGAGTTTGTCGCGAAGAACATGGGCATCAATGTCAATCTCTACAAGGTCATCGCGTTTGTGATATCCGGGGCGTTTTTCGGAATCGAGGCGATCCTGACAATCAGCTATGGCTCCTCGATGGTCGCGGAGACGGGCATGGCGTCCATGAGCCGCAACTTCTATCCGACGATGGGCTGCTTCCTCGGCCTTGCGCTGAAGAAATACGGAATCCCGATCCCGGCGATCATCATCGGTGAGTTCTTCCTGCAGATCATCTATTACGGTTTTGTGGCGCTCGGCGCGCCGACGGCCGTGAACGATGTCATCTCAGGCCTGGCGCTGCTGATTATCGTCACGCTGACAACAAAGGTCGGCAAGGGCGAGATTGTCAAGTGATCGGAGGAGGAGAAGGACATGAGTGAAGTCAGATTACAGATCCAGCATCTTTCGAAGACCTTCGGAATCACGAAAGCGGTGCAGGATGTTTCATTTACAATCAACAAGGGTGAGATTCACGCGCTGATCGGTGAAAATGGATCCGGCAAGTCGACTCTGACCAACATGCTGACGGGTATTTATTCCATCGACAGCGGGCATTTCATCCTGGACGGGAAGGAGATCCACCCGAAGAATCAGGTCGCGGCCAACGACGAGGGTGTCTCGATCATCGTGCAGGAGCTCGGAACGCTTTCCGGCCTGACGGTCGCCGAGAACATCTTTCTCGGACATGAGGACCGGTTCGTGCACATGGGAATCAAGAACACGAATGCGATGAACCGGGAGGCGCAGAAGCTGCTGGATGATTACGGGTTCGGGCGCATCAAGGCCGGCGATATGGTGGATGACTACAACTTTGAGGACCGCAAGCTGGTTGAGATCGTCAAGGCAACATACTTCAAGCCGAAGATCGTGGTTGTCGACGAGACGACGACAGCGCTGTCCCAGGAAGGCCGTGAGGAGCTGTACAAGGTGATGAAGCGCATCCGCGGCGAGGGCGGGACAATCATCTTCATCTCCCATGACCTGGAGGAGGTGCTCAGGCTCTCAGATACCATCACGATTCTGCGCGACGGTGTGTACATCGATACGGTGAGCGCAAGCCAGGTTTCAGAGGAGGATCTTAAGCGCCTGATGGTCGGCCGTGAGGTGACCGGAAACTACTACCGCGCGGATTATGGCGAGCCGGTCAGCAAGGAGGTCGTGCTTTCCGTCAAGGATGTGACCGTCCCGGGGCAGATCGAACATGTCTCGTTCGACCTGCACAAGGGAGAGATCCTCGGCTTTGGCGGACTGTCAGAGTCGGGTATGCACGAAGTCGGGAAGGCATGCTTCGGAGCCTCATTTGACAGGACAGGCTCTGTGACGCTGGCAGACGGAACACCGGTCAACAGTATTCCGACAGCAATTTCCCACAGCATCGCCTATACCTCGAAGGACCGCGACAACGAGTCGGTGGTCATGAACCAGAGCATCGGCGACAACATCTGTCTGCCGTCCCTGGATCAGCTCAGATCGGTGGGATGTTTCCTGAGCGGCAGAAAGATGAAGAACTTCGCGAACAAGTACGCGAAGGAGATGTCCGTCAAGATGGTCAACACAGACCAGTTTGTCTCGGACCTGTCGGGCGGGAATAAGCAGAAGGTAGTCCTGGCCAGGTGGATCGGAAAGAATTCGGATATCCTGGTGCTCGACAGCCCGACGAGAGGCATCGACATCAAGGTCAAGCAGGATATCTACCAGCTGATGGATCAGATGAGAAAGGAAGGCAAGTCGATCATCATGATCTCCGAGGAGCTGATGGAGCTGATCGGCATGTGTGACCGGATCCTGATTATGAAGGACGGGAAGATCAGCGGAGAACTGGAGCGCAATCGGGACCTCGATGAGAACAGACTGATTGAGAAGATGGTGTAAGGAGGAGAGTCATGGCTGAAAAAAGCATAGCAAAAACAGCTTCCCGTGAGGAGGAGCTGAAAAAGGTATCCAGAGCGATGCTGATGCGCCAGCTGCTCCCGGCTGTGGGGCTTGTCGTGGTCTTCATCGTCTTCAATATCCTGACGAAGGGCAGGATGGTCTCCAAGTTCAGCCTGGTCATGTCCCAGGTTTATGTGACCATGATTGCCTCCACCGGCGTCTTCTTCATCATGACGATGGGCGGGCTGGACTTCTCCCAGGGCTCGATCCTGGGTATGGCGTCCATTGTGGTCTGCATGGTGTCGAAGGTCAGCATTCCGCTGTCGATCCTTGCGGGGATCGGGACCGGCGCGGCGATCGGGGCGATGAACGGATTCTTCTATGTCAATCGGAAGATCAAGTCCTTTATCGTCACAATTTGCACGATGTTCCTCTTCCGCGGTATCATCAAGTACATGACGTCGAATTCTCCGGTCATGGGGGACATCAAGCTGACGATGCTCGGCATGAACGAAACTCTGAAAATGGTCTGCACGCTGGTTGTCATCGTGCTCGGCCTTCTGGCCTTTCGCTTCACGAAATTCGGTATCCATCTCAAAGCGATCGGAGCCGGTGAGAAGGCAGCGAAGTACGCAGGCATCCGGACAGACCGGATGAAGTTCCTGGTCTATGTGCTGGCAGGCGCCATCACAGGATTTGCGGCGTTCATCAATGCAATCAAGGTCGGTTCGGTCACCGCTTCCGGCGGCAACCAGCTCGAGACCCAGATCCTGATTGCGCTGGTTCTCGGCGGGATGCCGATCTCCGGCGGCGCAAAGTCCAGCTTCCTGAATGTCATCATCGGATCGCTGCTCTACACGGTATTGATTTCCGGTCTGAACATGATGGGACTGACCACGCAGGCAATGCAGCTGGTTCAGGGTGTTGTGTTCCTGATCTTTGTCACCGTCTTCGCGGACAGACAGTCGCTGCAGGTCATCAAGTAAATCGTATACGAGGAGATTTTACATGGAAAAGTTATATTTTATCCCGGGAAGCCAGGATCTTTATGGCAGAGAGTGTCTTCAGTCCGTCAGGGAGGACTGTCAGAAGATGACAGATTTCCTGAATGAGAAGCTGGGTGATGTGATCCGGATCGAGCTGCTTCCGACTGTTGAGACGTCCGAGATTTGCGTCGAGGATATGAAGAAGGTCATGGTCGACGATGACTGCGTCGGCGTCATCACCTGGATGCATACATTTTCCCCGGCGAAAATGTGGATCAAGGGGCTTCAGCTTCTTCAAAAGCCGCTCCTGCATCTTCACACGCAGGCCAATGAGAAGCTGCCGTATGATTCCATTGATATGGACTTCATGAACCTGAATCAGGCGGCACACGGTGACCGCGAGTACGGCTTTATTCTTGCAAAGCTTGGCATCCGCCACGAGGTGGTTGCGGGCTTCTATCAGCATGAGGCGGTCATTGAAAAGATCCGCCGTTTCGCACAGGTCGCGAAGGCAATCGGTCTCTCCCGCAGGACGCGCGTGGCGACATTTGGCAACAACATGCGCGATGTCGCGGTCACAGATGGCAACCGTCTCGAATGCGAGATCAAGTACGGCTGGGAGGTCAAGTACTGGGGCATCGGCGAGATCGCAGATCTGGCCGGACAGGTGACAGATGACGAGATCGACGCGAAGATGGCGGACTATGAGAGCCGCTACACGATGGCGACAGATAACGTAGAGGCAGTCCGTACGCAGGCACGTTATCAGATCGCATTCGAGAAGTTCATCGCCGCGAATGGTGTGACGGCCTTCACCGACAACTTCCAGGATCTGCACGGCCTCAGCCAGCTGCCTGGGCTTGCGGCACAGGATCTGATGGCGAAGGGCATCGGGTTCGGACCGGAGGGCGACTACAAGATCAGTGCCTTCTCCTCCGTTCTCATGAAGATGGCAGAAGGAAGAAAAGGAGCGACCGGCTTCATCGAGGATTATACTTACGATCTGACACCGGGACACGAGCTGGAGCTTGCCTCCCACATGCTGGAGGTGCCTGCATCCTTTGCGGCGGCAAAGCCTGAGATTCAGGTTCATCCGCTCGGCATCGGCGGCAAGGACGACCCGGCGCGCCTGGTCTTCGACGGTGTGACGGGAGATGGCATCCAGTGCACACTGATCGATCTGGGTGATCATTTCCGGATCATCTGCGCGGACATCGAGCTGGTGAAACAGCCGCAGCCGATGCCAAAGCTGCCGGTGGCCCGGATCATGTACCGCCACAAGCCGAACTTCGAGATCGGAACCGCGGCATGGTGCTACGCAGGCGGTGCGCACCACTCCGTGGTCTCGACAGCCCTGAAGCGGGAGGACATCGCACTGTTCGCGAAGCTGACCGGGACGGAGCTTGTGACAATCGGCGACGATACGACAGAGGCAGATCTGGCGAAGATGTAAACAGCGCAGCAGCAAGCCGTGGCATTGGCCGCGGCTTGCTGTGTAAAACAGGAAACAAGACGCCAGCATTCCTGCAATCTACATACATGGTGCAGTTGTCATACATGTGTGTAAAATATTGAACAACGCGTCAACATCCCTGCAGCCCGGGGCAAGATCATGCAGAAAACGAAGCGCAGGTGTGGGAAACATGAAATCAGGCAGTACAGACAGAGGAAAGCAACAGGACGGGGTAAGGCAGATGGCCGGACAGGAAGCGAAATATCAGAAAATCATCAACTGGGTCAGGCAGGAAATCGCGGACGGGTCACTGAGAAGCGGGGATAAGCTTCCGAGTGAGAAGGAGCTGAGCGAGCGCTTTGGCCTCAGCAGACAGACCGTCCGGCATGCGACCGGCGAGCTGGAAGCACAGCATATTGTCTCCAGGGTGCAGGGAAGCGGGACGTACATCGGCGGCGTCCGCCAGCGGGTCTATGAGCCGAGGTACATGAGTGTTGCTGTTTTGAGCACATTCTATGAGAGCTACATCTTTCCGCCGACTCTCAAGGGAATCGAGCGCGTTCTTTCAAAGAATGGATTCTCGATGCAGGTTTCATTCACGGATAACCGGGTCACGCGGGAACGGGAGATGCTTCGTCAGATTCTGGAAAAGGGGAATGTTGACGGCCTGATTGTGGAACCGGCCAAGAGTGCGCTTCCAAACCCGAACATGGATTTATATAGGGAAATCCAGGAGCGGAGTATCCCTGTCATCTTTTTTAATGCCAGTTATCCGAAGATTGAGGCTCCATGTGTGCGGATTGACGATCAGGCGGTTGCCCAAAGGGCGACACAGCTTCTGCTCGATGCGGGGCACCGGAAGATTGGAGCAATCTTCAAGTCGGACGACCGGCAGGGAGCGTTCCGGTATGCGGGGTACCTGGATGCCATGATGAGCGGAGGCGGGGAAGTCCACCAGCGTCATGTTGTCTGGGTGGATACTCCGATGACCACGAACCTTGGGGCGCTTGAGGACTACCTGTTTCAACGAATCGAAGGATGCTCGGCGGTGATGTGCTACAACGACGAGGTCGCCTACCAGGTGATCAATCTAGCATTGGAGCGCGGACTGCATGTGCCGCAGGAACTGTCCGTTGTCGGAATTGATGATTCCTACCTGGCGGGGATGGGGAAGGTACAGCTGACATCCTTTCCGCACCCGAAGGAAATGCTCGGCAGGAAGGTCGCCGAGAACCTGATGGAAATGTTCCGGAAGCCTGATTTTAACGGCAATTATCTGTTTGAGAGCGAGCCGGTGTACCGGGAGTCTGTGTGGGATTTGAAGAATCAGAGGGTTTACAAGGGACAATAATAGAAAAGCTTCTGAAGACACAATGCTTCAGGAGCTTTTTGTGGTGGGCTGCCTAGACCTTTTCACTGTCAAAGAACCGGTATACGGCCTTGTGAATATCAGGGATCTTTCTGGATGGAATCAGGATGTGCTGTCCGTTCGTCAGGATAAGTTCCTGGTCCTTGAAGCTGGCAATCTTGCTCATGTTGATGATGTTGAATCGGCTGATTCGAAGAAAGACCGGGCTGAGCTTCGGTTCAAATGTCTTCAGAAGTTCCTTTGTCCGGATGACCGAGTCCTTCAGATAGATCGCTGTATACTTGTTCTCGGATTCCAGCAAAAAAATCTCGGGCTCCCTTAAGTAATGACGGGACTTTTCCGTATCCGTGACGATCAGAAGGCCCGGATCCGTCTTCTCTTTGATCTGCCGGTTGATGTATTCCCGAACAAAGGAGCTCATCTTCAGTGGAAAATGCTCCTCTTTCGTCACTTTCCATTCACCGATCGGACTGGTATTGGAGAGGTGCACGAGCTTCAAGCCATCTTTCTCCAGACGCCAGACGGCTACCAGGCGCTGCTCGCCGTCAAATGCAGCCCCGGTATGGTCGACACTGACAACATGATATGTCCCGATGATTGTACAGATGCAGCCGTTATTCTGGGAGATCAGGTATCGCTGATTGGTCAGGCGAGATGGAGACAGGTCACGAAGTACCTTCTCGATATCATCATGAAATTCCTTGAAGCCGATATCAAACTGTCCGCGCTGGGCCCCGATCCAGGTAATGTCCGGGGCAGCTGCTGCGTAAACCGGATCGGGGTTCCCGCTGTAGAATGCCTCCATGAATTCAGAAGTCAGACGAATGGCTTCATTTGCCAGATGTTTTTTCATATCGAACCTCCATACCAGGGATTGATACACAATTATTATATACGAAACCGGAAGGAAAAGGACATGTAAAACATCAATTTGTTGTCGATTCATTCTGGTTTTGTCATCACTCATTCTGATTTTCTGAAGTCGTGCTATACTGTTGTCAGCATAGACTTTCAAGGGAGGAGCTGGCTATGTTTCAGAAAGAAAAGGATGTGCTGCGATATATCCGGAGGCTTCGCTATCGCGTAAGACTGAATAAAAAGACGTTCAAGCTGCTTATGGTACTCAGGACGCTGGTGATTCTGACACTGGTGCTGAATGTGCTCCAGAGAAACTATGAGGCGGCTGCGCTTTGCATCCTTTCACTGATCCTGTTCCTGATGCCATCCTTCTTTGAAAAACAGCTGAAGATCGAGATTCCGCCGCTGTTTGAGGGAATCATCTACTGCTTCATATTTGCGGCGGAAATCCTGGGAGAGGTGAACCATTTCTACACATTGATCCCGGGATGGGATACGATCCTGCACACGCTGAACGGCTTTCTGTGTGCAGCAATCGGATTTGCGATGGTCGATTTACTGAACCGGCACAGCAGCAGGCTGAATCTTTCCCCGCTCTATCTGGCGGTTGTCGCTTTCTGCTTCTCGATGACGATCGGTGTTCTGTGGGAATTCTTTGAGTTTTTCTGTGACCAGTTCTTCTTTCTGGACATGCAGAAGGATTTCATTGTGAAGACGATCGGCTCGGTGACGCTTGATCCGACGCACAGTCAGAAGCCCTTTGTCATCCGGAACATCGCCCGGACGGTGATTGAGACGGCGGACGGAAAGAGCTATGTGGTGAACGGAGGATATCTCGATATCGGGATTATCGATACGATGAAGGATCTGCTAGTAAACTTTGTCGGAGCGGTTGTCTTCAGTATACTGGGCTATATCTATGTTAAAACACGTGATGAGAACAGCCTTGCCGGCAAGCTGATGATCCACCGGCTGACGGCGATGGAGGTCGAGGAAGTTGATGCCTTTGTCGACCAGCAGGAAGCGGAGCGGGAGGAGCAGCTTGAAAAAGCCCGGGCGATTCGAAAAAAGTCCAGAAACCGGAAGAAATCCTGAACACAGATGAATAGATTCAGATCGCATCCCTGGAAGCACAAAAAGGTGTTGACAGGGATGTTTTTGAATGCTATTGTACTAATCAGTTAATACAACAACACAACAATACAACAATACAAAACGCAAATACACGTCCGCCGGTCTTCGGTATGCAGGGACAACCCGGAATACATGCATTAGGATGCACCTGATGTGGAGCATGAGAGAGATGCCGGGACACGAAGGGCAGAGACGACGGATGTGGGAGAGGGGGCGCTTCGATGTGGCATGGAGCTTTGAGAATGGAATTCCGATCTATCAGCAGATTATCACGGAGCTGAAGATGCAAATTGCGGCGGGCATCTATCAGCCGGATGACCGGCTTCCACCTGTGCGGGAGCTGGCGATGGACGCGGGCGTCAACCCGAACACCATGCAGCGGGCCCTTGCCCAGATGGAACAGGAGGGGGTTCTCTACACGAACCGGACGGCCGGGCGGCATGTTGCTTCCGACCCGGAGAAGATCCGGTCTCTTCGGAAGCAGATTGCGGAAGATGAGATTGCACGGATGTTTGGGAAACTGCAGGGGATTGGAATGTCGAAGGAGGAAATCACGGCGGCGGTCGATGCCTGGAGCCGGGAAGCCTGACCTGCCGGTGCCAGAGAACCGATCGAGGCACGTGTCGATCGAGGCACGTGTCACAAGCTGCAGCAGGCAGGTGGTTTCTGCAGGGAACAGGATAGCGAGTAAGTCCGGAAGGACGCGAGGAGGAGTCATGGAAGAGTTGAAGAAAGAGATGGACATGATACAGCAGCCTGCCTTTGAGTGCAGGAAGCTGACGATGCGGTATGGCAAGACGCTGGCGCTCGATGCGGTGGATCTGACTTTGATGCCGGGGCGGATCGTCGGGCTTCTGGGACCGAATGGCTCCGGCAAGACGACGATGATCAAGCTGGCCAACGGTCTGCTTCAGCCGACCTCCGGGGAGATCCTGATTGCGGGGAATGCGCCGGGGCCGAAGTCAAAGTCGCTTGTCGCCTATCTGCCGGACAGGGATTTTCTGCCGCCCTACATGAATGTGACGCAGCTTCTGGAATTTTACAGCGACTTCTTTGCGGACTTCGACCGCGAGAGAGCGGAAAAGCTGCTTGAGAGCCTTGGGTTTGAACCGAAGCAGAAACTGAAAGCGATGTCAAAGGGAACCAAGGAAAAGATCCAGCTGGTGCTTACGATGTCGAGGCGGGCAAAGATCTACCTGCTTGATGAGCCGATCGCCGGCGTCGATCCGGCAGCGAGGGACTTCATTATCCGGACAATCATCGGCAACTATGCAGAGGACGCGCTGGTCGTCATATCCACCCATCTGATTGCGGACATTGAGACGGTGCTCGATGAGGTGGTTTTTCTGAAGAAAGGACATATTGTCCTGCACAAGCAAAGCGACGAGGTGATTGCCGAGAACGGCAAGGATATTGACCATGTATTCCGGGAAGTGTTTGCCTGCTGAGGAGGGGAAGAAGAATGTTCAGGAAGCTGTTGAAATACGATATGAAGGAAGTCGGGATGGTGATGATGCCGCTGTACGCCGCGATGCTGGTGCTGGCGGCTGCAGCGGGGCTGTCCATGCGGTTCTCAATTATGAAAGGGACGCGGGATTTCGTGGCCTCGACGGTGCCGGGTGTTGTGACACTGATTCTGATGCTGGTTTACGGGGCCCTGATTCTGGGGATGGCGGTCATGACGCTGGTCATGACAACCCGGAACTTCAGGGATAACCTGCTTGGGAGCCGCGGCTATCTGATGAATACACTGCCGGTCACCACACAGTCACAGGTGCTCAGCAAGTCGCTGAACGGTCTGATCTGGATTGCCCTGGGCGGTGCCGCATCGGCTGTATCCGGAACCATCGCGCTTCTGTTCGTCATGCGGAGGCAGGATTGGGCAGAATTCTTCCAAACGATCAACGAGATGTTCGGGGACCGCATGTCGCCCTGGGTGATGCTTCTGCAACTCGTGATCCTGTTTGTGCTGGGAGCGTTGCAGATTGTCACAAAGATCTTTGTTTCCATCAGTATCGGCAACCTCTGGCGCTCAAAGCGGGGACTTGGAGCGGTTCTGATGTTTGTCGGGCTGACGGTTCTGCAGACCCTGATCAGCAACAGGCTGACGCACCTGGTGCCGGATGCGTCGATCAGCTACTCCCTGATGGGCAACGGAATCTCGATGGTCTTTGGGATGAACAGCGGGGATGCCGGACTGTTCACCGCAAGGCAGATGGGATTTGCGGCAGGGCAGGACATTCTCTATATCGTCCTGTTCCTGATCGGAACCATCTGGGTGCTCCGAAATAAGATGGATCTTCAGTAAATTTTTGGACTATTTACAGAAAAACAAGGAAGTGATCACGAGAATCACACAACAGAGAACAGATCGTGTATAATGGTTCTGACAGCATGGAAAGAATAGACAATTGAAGGGAAGGGCTTCACCGGTAGGGACACGCGGGGTGAGGCGGGAGAAGACGTGTCAGACGATGCAGATGACTGCAGGAATGGAGGAAACATGAGAAAACAGATCAGAGTGCTGACAGCGGCAGTGCTGTGCGCGAATCTGGCATTCGCCGGAGCGGCTCCGGGATTTGCCTCAGAAGCGGCAGCTCCGGAAGCCGAGACTGAGTCCGCCCTTTTGGCGGGACAGGAACTGGCAGGCAAGGCATTGGATGCGGCGAATGAGGCCTGGAAGTTTTCCGGGACGATGGAGTTTGGAGACGGTCTTCTCTCTCTGATGTCTTCAGATGGAACGGACGTCAGCTGGCTGAAATCGGCCGGCGTGGATGGTGTCGTTGCAGGCGGCGGGGATGGAACCGCAGATGCGAATGAGACGGTTTCACTGAATGGGACAGCGCTGTGTGATGTGCAGACGAAATTCGATGCGAAGAGCGGCAGGCTGTATTTCAGCTTTCCGGATCTGAAAAAGGCGCCGGCCTCCGTGGATCTGAACAAGATTTTCTCCAGTATGAAATCAGATTTTCATGCTGGCGTCGGTTCCGAAATTGGAGCGGGAATCCCTTCAGAAGATGCGACCCGGCTTCAGGAGGAAGCGGCAGAGCTGTTCGGCTCGATCAGCTCAGAGGAATGGTCAGATTTTGTCGGCAGGTATGCCGGAACTGTCATGACAGGAATCAAGACGGAGCAGGAGGGAGAGAGCCAGGTGACAGCGGGAAGTCTGAGTGATACGGTCACCAGGACGACGGTCTCCATTCAGCCGGACGCGATGGACAAGATTGTCAGGGACAGTGTCGGAACACTCCGTGAGGATCCGCTTGTTCTGAAGATCCTCGGAAGCGATTTCGCAGCGGATCTGGTGTCGATGGCTGTAAAATCCGGAGCGGATAAGACATTGGACACCGGCGCAGACAGCACGGGCAGTGTCACCGGCAGTCAGCTGGTCGGGATGTATCAGAGCGCACTGGATTCGGTGAAGGATAACCTGTCAGGCCTTCCGGGCTTTTCTCTCAGTATCGGCAACAACGCGGAAGGGAAGTTCACGAGCCTGGATCTGAAAGTCCTGTACTCCGGAGTCGAGATACCGGTATTCACATTTGCGACGATCACCGATGGAACGAAGAATGCAACGGAGCTGGATCTTGGCGAGCTGGTCGCATCTTCTCTGCTGGGGGCCGCTTCAGGTGAAGATCAATCCAACGCAGAGACAGAGGCAGATGCGCAGGATACCGCTTCATCCGGGAAGACCGGGCTTCTGATGGAAGGAACGACAGACGGCGGAAAGCTGAATGAGACAATTACCATCCAGGCAGCCGGCACACCGTACGCGACGGTGACGGTCAGCGACTGGGACATCGAAGGCATGAAGAGCGGAAAATTTGCTGGCAGCGTGATGGCGCAGCTTGGCGGTGAATCTGTCGGACTTGACTTTGCGCAGTCTGATGCCGAGGGACAGAGCGTAAGCCTCCTCGTGAACGGAGAGATGTTTGTGAAGGTGACTGGCAGCATACGTACAGCGGATCCGTCTTCTGTTCAGAAACTTGACACGACAGGAGCAGTGGAGCTGAAGAGCAGTGATGATCTGGAGAAGTATCTCGCAGACGCTGACCCGTCCGGCCTTCTTGAAAAGCTTCAGGCGGCAGGAGTCCCGCAGGAGCTTCTCGGAACAGAAACAGAGCAGGCCACCGGGGCGGCAGCCTGAGCAGCAGGACATCAGAGACATTTGTATGATGCAGCCGGACGGCATCTGAAGCGGAAAAGCAATACCCGAAGAGCAGGGAGACGCGGAAAGCGTCCCCTGCTTTTTTGGAATTATTCCACAGCTTTTAGAGATTCCGCCATCGGGATTGCGCGAATTCGCTTTCTCATGAGGAGATTGACCATGTATGCGAACAGATTGGTGATCAGGATGGCAAGGACATAGCTGACCGGTCTGATTCGTGTCAGGAAGACCATATTGTCGACGAGGATCCGGCTCATCACGGCGCGGTGGAAGAGCGTACCGAGCGGAAGACCGATGAAGCTGGCAATGAGCGAGAGAACCAGATTCTCCTGGAGAACATAGCTGTCGGTTTCCTTCGGGTAAAAACCGAGGACCTCGACGGTTGCAATTTCACGGCTTCGCTCAGCCAGATTGATTGAAGTCAGGTTGTAGATGACGATCAGCTCCAGCACCCCTGAAAACAGGATCAGGAGAAGGACGATGTAGTAGACACAGGAGAGGGCCTTGTCTGCCGTTTCCTTCAAAAGAGACAGACTGCTGATCTGCCGGACCCCCGGAATCCCGGCAATCTGCTGTGAGAGGGCAGCATCTGCCGTTTCAGAAGAGGCATCTTTCGCAGTCATCTGAGCACCGGACGTCCGGATCAGCAGCGTGTCGGGTTTCCATTCCCCACCCTGTTGTTTCAACGTATCAGCATTCAGGATCAGGGCATTGCCGATATAGTTGTCAAAGATGCCGCTGACGGTGGCTGTGACATCACGGCGTGCCGCGTCCTTTATGATCAGGGAGTCGCCGATGGAGAGAGACAGCTTCTGTGCGATTCTTGTGCAGATGAGTATCTTTCCGGGCTGTGGGAAACGGCAGGCCTGGCCTTCTGTTTTCAGTGTCCAGAATGACATGAAGGATTCCGGCTGGTCTGTACTGTAAAGCCTGACGTTCGTCATGGCACTTTTATGTGCCTTGATGCTGACCCGGGACAGGCTGCAGGGACAGGCAGCAGAGTCTGCGGCGATCCGGGAGAGTCTGACTGTCACCTCCTCGATTTTTGAGGGCTGGACGCCTGCCTCGATCTGGTAGTGCTGGATCGTCTTGTACTGGAGATCGGTGATGCCGATCAGGGAATCCTTGACACCGAACCCGGTCAGTACCAGCGCTGCGCAGCAGCCGATGCCGATCAGCATCATGAACAGGCGCTGCTTGTAGCGGAGCATGTTCCGGAGCATGATTTTGTGGAGAAATGAGAGTCGTTTCCACAATGGAGTGATGTGTTCAAGCCAGATTCGTTTTCCGCTTTTGGAGACGCCTGGGCGGATGAGCTCTGCAGGCCGGATTGACAGTTCACTGCGGACAGAGAGCCAGGTGCAGAGCAGGATGCCGGTGATTGATACAGCGCCCGTCAAGCCTGCAAGCGGCAGGTTGAAGATATACTCGATTCTGGCAAAGCCATAGACGGAGCTGAGGGCAAGCCAGAAGACCTTCGGGATGAGAAGGGTGCCGGCGAAATATCCGGCCGCCCAGCCCAGAAACGCTGCACTCCCGGCGTACAGAAGGTACTTAGCGCTGATCTCCGCAGTTGAAAAGCCAAGTGCTTTGAGCGTCCCGATCTGCGTGCGCTCCTCCTCGACCATCCGCGTCATGGTTGTGACGCAGACCAGCATGGCGATCAGGGCAAAGAACAGCGGGAACAAATCTGCGATGCCGCTGACGATCGAGATGTCATTGTTGAAACTGATAAGGCCGGAATGGTCTTCCCGGGTGAGAACGTAGGTGTGAAGCGATCTGTTCTCTGCAAGGCTGGTGACGCGGTCTTTGACCGTCTCCACCAGTGATTCATACACCTCGCCACGGTGCAGGGTTTCAGAATCGAGTGTGAGATCGATCTCTGTGAACGCTATGCTCAGAAATGCACGCTTCGGCACAAACAGAAAGGCGTCAAGCTGACCTGTGCCGATGGTGGTGCTCCCGCGGCTTGTGCCCAGCCAGAGCGGAGAATCACACAGGCCGACGATGGTGAATGTCTTTGTGTCCAGAAAACCGGCGGCCTGATCGGATTTTGCGGTGTCGACCGTCAGCTTTTTTCCAATGTCAGAGGAGGAAAAGAGCCGCCTGTCAGCCAGACATTCGGATGCAGCCGCTGGCATGCGGCCGGCCGTCAGAGATGGAAGATTGACCGTATCCTGGAGCGACTGGATACGGAGCGCATAGCGCTGCGCCGTGCCGGAAGAGGTTCTGCTTTCCGGATCTGCTTCAGATCCTGCGCCCTGCGTTGAGGCAGCCTCTACCATGGCGTCTGTGCCGGTACCGCCCTCAGCAGTGGTAACCCCTTCGATGTCTGAGAAGGCTCTGACGTCGGAGGACAGAAGAAAATTGCTGCTGAGAATCCGGATATCGTAAAGCTTCTGACGGCTGAGATAGTCGTCGCAGGTCCGCTGCATCGCCGGCTTGGTGATTTTGAGGCCGGCGAAGAAGCCTGTGCTCAGAAAAAGAATCAGAAAAAGCGCAAGATACCGTCCGGAAAATGTACGGATGCTGCGCTTTGTCAGTTTGAAGATGGCACGATGGGTTTTCATAGCGGCACCTCACCACTCTATCTGATCTGCCGGGATGACAGCTTCATTTCTTTTATTCGACTGAATGCGGCCGCTGCGGATCCTGATGATCCGGTCTGCCATCGGTGCGATTGCCTGATTGTGCGTGATGATCATGACGGTCGTATGGTGTTCACGGCTCAGCCGGTGGAGCAGCTTCAGAATTCCTGTGCCTGTTTCGTAGTCGAGGGCGCCGGTCGGCTCGTCGCAGAGCAGGAGCTTCGGATTCTTTGCCAGGGCGCGCGCAATGGCGACGCGCTGCTGCTCGCCGCCGGAAAGCTGGGCCGGAAAATGTCCGCCCCGGTCCTTCAGGCCGACGAGGGAGAGCGCCGTCGGCGCGTCGATCGGGTCCTTGCAGAGCTGCGCGGCAATTTCGATGTTTTCGAGCGCTGTGAGGTTCGGAATCAGGTTGTAGAACTGGAAGACAAATCCGACGTCATGCCGGCGGTAGTCGACCAGTCTGCGGTCACTGAACGCCGAGACTTCCGCACCGTCCACAAGGATGCTGCCGGATGTGACGGCGTCCATCCCGCCAAGCAGGTTGAGCAGCGTCGTTTTTCCGGCACCTGAGGAGCCCAGCAGCACGCAGAATTCTCCCTTCTCTACGCTGAACGAGACGTCATTCAGCGCCCTGACAGGAACTTCACTCGTTCCGTACAGCTTCGATACATGATCAAATTCGATATACGCCACGATATCCACCCGGCCTCTCTGATTCTGTTTTGTCTTCACTCCACTATATCATGGAGTCATACACTTTTGTGCGGGAGGACATTGAATTCAGTGCGCCTGCATTGGGAAAGCCGTCCCGCACGCCTGCCCGCTGCCGGCTGCCCGGGATTCATCTGGAATGCGCTGCATTTACACAGCGAAAGCTGTGCCCGAAGATCGGACTGGACCACCTCCGGGATTCGGAAAGGCTTCGGAGGCAGCCCGGAATATCAGCCGGAACGGTATTTGCAAATATTTCGGAATTATGAAAGTATTTCAGCAATTTCCGCAAATATTATTCTGCCAGATGGAGTATAGTTGTGCTCGAAACGATGATGGCAGAAAACACAAAGGGATGGAAAATGAACCGGGACGAAGCGGAAGAATACCTGTATTGTGCGCTGGATATTGGTCAGCTGCTTCTTACCAGCGGCGCGGAGGTGAACCGGGTCGAGGATACAATCAGCCGGGTGATGGCGGCGGCCGGTGTTCCGAAGGTCGAGGTGTTCTCGATCACGTCGAATATCACGGTGACTGCGCACCTGGATGGCTTCCAGACACTGACCCAGATGCGGAGGGTGTACGCGATCCACACCAACATGCGGCGGATCGAGGAGCTCAACCAGCTTTCGAGGGATATCTGCGCAAAGAAGCTGAAGCCGGAGGAAATCCGGGGCAGGATCGAGCACATTCAGGAGGAGAAACCGGCAAACAGCCGCCTGCTTCCGGTCGGGTATGCCATCGTATCAGGTGCATTTGCCCTGTTCTTCGGCGGCGACCTGAACGATTTTGCGGCTTCCGTGCTGATCGGATTTCTTCTCTGTTACATCGAGCGACTGATTTCAAGGTTCACGGACAATATCCTGATGACAGCACTGATCTGGTCAACGGCCGGCGGCTTTCTGGCACAGCTGACAGTCCTTTCAGGGCTGGGACATCACGCAGACCTCATCAGCATCGGCAATATCATGCTGTTCATCCCCGGAATCGCCTTCACAAACTCGATCCGGGACATGTTTGTCGGCGATACCATCACCGGCCTGATCCGGTTTATGGAGTCGATTCTCCTGGCGGGCATCATCGCGGTCGGGTTCACGCTGGCGGGGCGCATCCTGACCGGGCTGCTGTAATAAGTGTGCGGCAGGATAATGCTTCCGGGATGCGCAGAGTCAGTCCGTTGGATAGCGCATGACAGGGAAAGTGCAGATCAAGTCCGATCGGTTGCTTCAGGCCGGTTCCGCCGTTGGATAGCACATGACAGGGAAAGTGCAGGGTGTGGTCTGTTGGAAAGTGCATGACAGGGAAAGCGCAGGAGGAGAGTGAGATTACTGTATGGAAGTCTGGAAGATTGTGCTGCAGTTTGCCACGGCAGTGGCAGGCTGTTTTGGATTTGCGATCGTGTTTCATGTCGGGCGCAATGAATGGCTGGTCGCATCTTTGGGCGGGGCGGTATCCTGGGCAGCCTATCTTTTGATGCTTTCTGTATCCGGGAACGACTATGCAGCGGCTTTTGTCGGGTCAGCCGCTTCTGCCTTCTATGGGGAAATGATCGCCCGGAAGGTTCATGCTCCTGCGACAGTCTTTACGGTGATCGCCTTCGTTCCGCTGATTCCCGGAGCGTCCCTGTACCGGGCTGCCGATGCACTGATGAACGGGCACAGCGGGGAAGGCAGACGCCTGGCGGTTTATACACTTGCATTTGCAGCCTGCATGTCAGCAGGCGTCGTCGTCACAACCCTGATTCTTCGAAAGATCGGGAAAGCCAGAGCCGGCAGAATAGCCGGATGAGCGTCTGTCACTCCGTCCGGATATCGCGTATACTGTTTCTGACATAAAATCGGCAGCGGGCGTCTGCCTGATCGCAGAAGGAGAATGAATATGAGCATCATCGATATGAGTGGTTTTTGCCGGAAGGCAGAAGAGAATCACGTGCTGGGTGTTGTGGTTCAGCAGCATGGGAAAGAGATCGCAAGACAGCTGTGGGATGACGAAAGGCGCCGGGATGTCTACTCGGTCACCAAGAGCTTTACATCCGCAGCGGTTGGGATTGCGCAGCGGGAGGGGCTTCTGTCGCTGAATGAGAAGCTGACGGATGCCTTTAAGGAAGATCTTCCGGACTTTGTCAGCCCGCATCTGGAGAAGGCTACTGTCCGGGACCTTCTGACGATGTGTCTCGGCCAGGAAAAACCCTTCCTGATGGGCGCTGACCGGCCATTTTATCCCGAGACCGACTGGGTAAAGCTGGCGCTTGCCCAGCCCTGGGTCTGCGATCCGGATACGACATTTTTGTATAATAACGCCGGCCCGTATCTGGCCGGCATGCTTGTGCAGCGGCGGTCCGGCTGCGACCTCATCCACTATCTGATGCCGCGTCTGTTCGTACCGCTCGGCATTCATCTTCCAACCTGGGAAATGGATCCGCTCGGCAACAGTTATGGGGCGGGCGGACTGTTCCTGAACATCGACGAGCTGGCAAAGTTCGGGCAGCTGCTGCTTCAGGATGGGAGCTGGAACGGGAAACAGCTGATTCCGGCGAACTGGGTTCATGAGGCAGGAAGAAAGCAGGTGGGCAACGGCGAGGAGGGCTACGGCTACCTGTTCTGGATGGGGCCTCATGGCAGCTTCCGCGCAGACGGCAAGTATGGCCAGTTTGTGATTGTCATGAAGGATGTGGACGCCGTGGTTACGATCATGTCGGAGAGCCGCACCGAGCGGAACATTCTGAATGCCGTGTTCGACGAGCTCTATCCACAGCTCAGGGCGGGAGACTGAGCCGTTTTTCACAGGACGGACATTACAGAAATGATCACAGAAATTTAAGAAACATATCATGGAATCCTGACACCAATTTTACAGGCGCAGGCTATACTGTTTCACGGATGCCGGAAGGATGCACAGTACGCGCTGTGGATTTCCGCGAAAATCAGCATGGCCTGCGCCTCAGGACAGGTGGAAAACCTACGGGATGCAGTCCACGATCGACTTTCGGGCTTTCTTACCCGATTCTTTTTGAAGGGGTCAGAAACAGCGGACAGACGGCATTGCATGCAGATTCGTCATTCTGCAATAAATTGATGATTTAAATCTGGGATATCTGAACAAATCATTCCAATATCGTGTCATATCTCATTTTTTGTAAGGTATATTCTCCAAATAATTGCGAAGATAATGATAATAATGTTATAATCTCCTCAAGTGTTTAAACAAGAGCGGATCGCTTTCCGGCTGCCTGAGCCGGAAATCTGACGAAAAGGAGGAGACGGATATGCTGGAGCAGTCCTGTTATGACCTGGCGGACAGGTGCATAGCAAAACATGGAGCAAAGCCATCCTCGCTTATCCCTGTGATGGAGGACATCCAGGATGAGCTGCGCTATCTCCCGGGGGAGCTGTTGTCCTATGTGGCGGAAAAGATCGGCGTCAGCGAGGCAGAGGCCTACGGTGTCGCGACGTTCTACGAGAATTTCTCTTTTGAGCCGAAGGGGAAGTTCGAGATCAAGTGCTGCGACGGGACGGCCTGCCATGTAAAGAAGGGAATCGCCGTGATTGAAGCGCTCCAGAAGGAACTGGGGCTTGGCAAGGACAAGCATACGACGGACGACATGCTGTTTACGCTTGAGACGGTTTCCTGCCTGGGCGCGTGCGGACTGGCGCCGACCATGATGGTCAACGGGAAAGTTCACCCGCACATGACACCTGACTCTGCTGTCGCGCTGGTCAGAGAATTGAGAGGTGAGGAATCATGACGATCGCATCGAGAGAGGATCTTCAGCGTGCGCGTCTTGACGCTGACCGGGAGATGAAGAAACAGGATGTCCGCGTGCTGGTATGCGCGGGAACAGGCTGCGTAGCCTCGGGGGCAGAGGCTGTCTTTGAGGAGTTCAGGAATCAGCTGGAAGGAAGGGAAGGGATCTCCCTCTCCTTTGCGCCTCACGAGCATACGAAAGTGGCGGCGGTCTGCCATACAGGCTGTCAGGGCATCTGTGAGATCGGCCCGCTTGTCCGGATTCAGAGCGGGGATCAGGTCATTCAGTATGTGAAGGTGCAGCCGTCAGATGTCAGTGCCATCATCATGAGGACCATCCTGCACGGCGAGGTCATCGACCACCTGCTTTATCACCAGCAGGCGCAGTATGTCAGTCCGGACGATATTCCTTTTATCGCGAAGCAGACGCGGGTCGTTCTGTCCAACTGCGGGAAGTATGAGCCGGATTCACTGTCAGAGTACATCTATTCGGGCGGATTTTCGGCACTTGAGAAGGCGCTCTTTGACATGACACCGCAGCAGGTGATCGATGAGGTCTCGAAATCGGGGCTCAGAGGCCGCGGCGGCGCAGGGTTTCCGACCGGACGCAAGTGGTCGCAGGTTGCCAGCCAGAAGGATCCCGTCCGCTATGTTGTCTGCAACGGCGATGAGGGAGATCCGGGTGCCTTCATGGATGGATCTGTCATGGAAGGCGACCCGTACAAGATGATTGAGGGCATGATGATTGCCGCCTATGCGGTCGGAGCGCAGGAGGGTTATATCTATGTCCGGGCGGAGTATCCGCTGTCGGTTGCCCGGCTCCGGGAGGCGATCCGGAATCTGGAGGAGGCCGGGCTTCTGGGATCGAACATCCTTGGAAGTTCATATTCCTTCAGGCTGCATATTAACCGCGGAGCAGGTGCCTTCGTCTGCGGAGAAGGGTCAGCGCTGACCGCTTCCATCGAAGGAAAGCGCGGGATGCCGCGCGTCAAGCCGCCGCGGACGGTCGAGCATGGATTGTGGGCGAAACCGACGGTTCTGAACAATGTCGAGACCTACGCCAATGTTCCGCGCATCATCACGGACGGGGCCGGGTGGTTCCGCTCCATCGGTTCTGAGAACAGTCCGGGGACGAAGACCTTCTCTCTGACAGGCGCGATCCAGAATACCGGCCTGATTGAGGTGCCGATGGGGACGACCATGCGGCAGATCATCTATGATATCGGGGGCGGCATCAAGGACGGCGGAACCTTCAAGGCGGTCCAGATCGGCGGCCCGTCCGGCGGGTGCCTGACGGAGAAGGAGCTGGACGTCGGACTGGACTTTGAGTCGGTTAAAAAGTATGACGCGATCATCGGCTCGGGCGGCATGGTCGTCCTGAACCAGAATTCCTGCATGGTCGAGGTTGCCCGTTTCTTCATGGGCTTTACCCAGCGCGAATCCTGCGGAAAGTGCACGCCCTGCCGCGAGGGAACCAAGCGGATGCTGGAGATCCTGCAGAAGATTGTCGACGGAAGAGGAGAGATGAGCGATCTGGACGAGCTGGAGGATCTGGCGCAGATGGTCCGTTCCATGTCGCTCTGCGGCCTGGGTAAGAGTGCGCCGCTTCCTGTCATCAGCACGCTCCATCAGTTTCGGGATGAGTATGTGGAGCACATCGTGGACAAGAGATGCCGCGCGCATGTCTGCGCGAAGCTGCGCCGCTTCATCATCGATCCGGACAAGTGCGTCGGCTGCGGAAAGTGCGCGCGCAACTGTCCGGCAGGCGCGATCATCGGTGCCAAGAAGATGCCGCACAAGATTGTCACGGATGCCTGCATCCGCTGCGGAAGCTGTCAGGAGAACTGTGCATTTGACGCGATCTATATCGAGTACTGAGGAGGGGTGAGAGATGGGGGTCATGACAATCAATGGAAGGCGTGTTGCCTTCACAGATGAGAAGAATGTGCTGTCCGTCATCCGCAAAGCGGGTATCAACATCCCGACTCTGTGCTATCTGTCGGAGATGTCGACCTTCGGAGCCTGCAGGCTCTGCATGGTGGAGGACGAGCGGGGGAAGATGTTTGCATCCTGCTCGGAGGTTCCGAGGGACGGGATGACCATTTATACAAACACAGTCCGTCTTCAGAAGTACCGGAAGATGATCATTCAGCTGCTTCTGGGCTCGCATGACCGGGACTGCACAACCTGTGCACAGAGCGGGGACTGCCGGCTGCAGGATCTGGCGCACAAGATGAACATCACCTCCGTGCCTTACCACGACACGCGGGATGTGCATCCGATTGACATAAGTTCGCCGTCGATTGTCAGGAACATGAACAAGTGTATCCTTTGCGGCGACTGCGTGAGGGCCTGCTCGGAGCTGCAGGGGCTCGGTGTCCTGGAGTTCACCAGGAGAGGGGCGGACGCCCTGGTCTCGACAGCGTTCGACCGTCCGATTGCCCAGACCAGCTGTGTAAACTGCGGCCAGTGCCGTGTCTACTGTCCGACCGGAGCGATCACGATCCACTCCAACGTGGATGAGGTCTGGGAAGCGATCGGCGACCCGACTGTCCGGGTTGTCGCGGAGATCGCACCGGCTGTCCGGGTCGCGGTGGGAGATGCATTCGGTATGAAGGACGGCGCCGGCGTGATGGGCATGATCGTGAACGCGATGCATCGGATGGGGTTTGACGAGGTCTACGATGTAACATTGTCGGCGGATCTGACCATCATGGAGGAGGCGCAGGAGTTTCTGGAGCGGCTGTCGGAGAACCGGAATCTGCCGCTGATGACATCCTGCTGTCCAGCGTGGGTGAAGTTCTGCCACGATCAGTATCCGGAGTTTGAGCAGAATGTCTCAACCTGCAGAAGTCCGCAGGGCATGATGAGCGCGGTCCTGAAGGAATATTACAGGGATCCGGAGAATTCGCAGGGCAAAAGGACGGTTGTCGTTTCGGTGATGCCGTGCACCGCGAAGAAGATGGAGATCCGCTGGAAGCGGAATTACACGAGAGGACAGCAGGATACGGATATCGCGATCACCTCGACGGAGCTGATCAATATGATCCGCGACTTCGGGCTGGAGCTCGGAGACCTCGATCCGGAGGCCTGTGACATGCCGTTTGGCCTGGGGTCGGGCGGCGGTGTGATCTTCGGGACCAGCGGCGGCGTGACGGAGGCGGTTCTCAGAAGGCTGGCGCCGAATCACAGCAAGCAGCTGATGGACAACATTGCGGACTGCGGTGTCCGGGAGAAGAAGTGGATCCGGGAATTCACAGTCAGCTACAAGGACAGAGACCTGAGGATCTGTGTCGTGTCCGGACTTGGGAATGCCAGGATGGTACTCGACAGGCTGAAGGCCGGGGAGGTGCAGTATGATCTGATTGAGGTCATGGCCTGCAGGGGCGGCTGTGTCATGGGCGGCGGTCAGCCGGTCATTCTCGGCCGCACACCGAGGGAAGCCCGCACGGCAGGACTTTATCGGATCGATAATAATGAATCTGTCCGTAAGTGTGATGAGAATCCGCTGGTGCAGAACCTGTACAAGGGGATGCTGAAGGATAAGTCCCACGAGCTTCTGCATGTACACGCAGCAGACGAAAACCGATAACAGGACGACGAAACTGCGGAATTCTGAAAAAAAGCCAGCCGGAGCAGTACTGCTCCGGCTGGCTTTGTATAAATATGCGGCTGACAGAAATCAGCAAGGGATTTTACTCCAGCTCGAATGCACCTGTATAGAGCTGGTAGTAGACGCCCTTCTGTGCGATCAGCTCGTCGTGTGAGCCGCGCTCGATGATCCGTCCGTGGTCGAGCACCATGATGGCGTCTGCGTTGCGGACGGTGGAGAGTCTGTGCGCGATGACGAAGACGGTGCGCCCCTTCATCAGGTTGTCCATGCCCTTCTGGACAAGGGCCTCGGTTCTGGTATCGATGGAGCTGGTGGCCTCGTCGAGGATCATGACCGGCGGGTCGGCGACCGCCGCGCGGGCGATGGAGATCAGCTGGCGCTGTCCCTGGGAGAGCTGGGCGCCGTTCCCGGTCAGGAAGGTGTCATAGCCGTCCGGAAGACGGGTGATGAAGTCATCGGCGTTTGCAAGCTTTGCGGCGGCGATGCATTCCTCGTCGGTCGCATTCAGGCGGCCGTAGCGGATGTTGTCCATCACGGTACCGGTGAAGAGATTGACATCCTGAAGCACGACGCCCAGTGACCGCCTCAAGTCGGGCTTCTTGATCTTGCGGATGTTGATGCCGTCGTAGCGGATCTTTCCGTCCGGGATGTCGTAGAACCTGTTGATCAGATTCGTGATCGTCGTCTTTCCGGCGCCGGTGGCGCCGACAAAGGCAATCTTCTGGCCCGGCTTTGCATAGAGCGTGATGTCGTGAAGCACCAGCTTGTTCGGGACGTAGCCGAAGTCGACGTTGAACATCCGGACATCACCCTGCTGCGGCGTGTAGGTAAGCGTCCCGTCATGATGCGGGTGCTTCCACGCCCACTTTCCGGTCAGATGGTCCGTCTCATGGATGGTTCCGTCCTTGTCATACCCTGCATTGACCAGCTCCACATAGCCGTCGTCTTCCTCGGGCTTTTGGTCCATCAGCTCAAAGACACGCGAGACACCTGCAAGGCCGAGTGCAATCATAGAGACCTGCATGGATGCCTGGCCGATGGACTGCGCCAGCTGCCTGGTCATGGCCAGAAATGATACAATCACGCCGATTGTGACGGTGTCGATCCCGGTCAGTGTCAGGTTCGGCGCCTTGAGCGTCACGAGGAAGCCGCCCAGGATTGCCAGAGCGATGTACATAATGTTTCCGACATTTCCGAGAATCGGCATCAGCATGAAGCCGGCGCGGTTCGCACGGTCGCTGTCCTCAAAGAGCTTCTGGTTGAAGGTGCGGAAGTCAGCCTTTGCGGCCTCCTCGTGGTTGAAGACCTGGACGACCTTCTGACCGTTCATGATCTCCTGGACGAAGCCCTCCTCGGCAGCCAGTGATTTCTGCTGGTCGACCATACCGCTTGCGGAGCGTCCCGCGAAGGTTTTCGAGATCCGGCTCATGACGTACATGAAGAACGCGACGCCGATGGTCATCCAGACAGAGAACTTCAGCATGGAGATGACGATCGCGATGACGGAAAGGCCGGTCTGATAGATCATCGGGAGCGACTGACCGATCATCTGCCGGATCGCATCCGTGTCGTTGGTGTAGGTGGACATGATGTCGCCGGTCAGGTGCTGGTCGAAATAGCGGATCGGAAGCGTCTCCATGCGGTCGAACATGTCATCCCGCATGTGCTTCAGCGTGCCCTGCGTTACCGTCGCCATGATCTGGGTATAGATGTTGGAGGCAATGACGCCTGCCGCGTACACGGCGATCATGGTTCCGATGATGGAGAGCAGCTGCGGATAGACTGCCTGCAGGCCCTTGGTCAAGCCGGGCGTGATGGCGGTGTCGACGAGGGTCTGCAGGAAGACCGACGCGATGACGCCTGAAAGCCCGGAGACGGCGAGGCAGATCAGGACGATGACAAGGCGCCATTTGTAAAAATGAAACATATATTTCATCATCCGTCTGAAGGTGCCGGGCTTTACCGGCGGACGCCCCGAGGGCTGCTTTTTCCCGGAACGGACCTTGTCTGCGCTGCGCGGATCCGAAGCCAGGGCTTCAGGCTTCGCCTGAGCCGCTGTGGCTGCCTGAACGGCCTGGGTCTGAACGGCTGTTTGATTCTGTGCTGCTGCCATCTTACGCATTCCTCCCTTCCTGATTCTGTGCCCCTGTCTGCGTTTCTGTCTCGTCCTGCTGGGCACTGCGGGTCTGGGAGTCGTAGACCTCCCGGTAGATGCCATGCTTTGCGAGCAGCTCCTCATGCGTACCCTGCTCAACGATGCGTCCGCCGTCCATGACAATAATGTTGTCCGCATCCTGGACGGAGGAGACGCGCTGCGCAATGATGATCTTCGTGGTATCCGGAATCTCCTCGCGGAACGCCTTGCGGATCAGTGCGTCCGTCTTCGTATCGACGGCGGAGGTCGAGTCGTCGAGGATCAGGATCTTCGGCTTTTTCAGAAGCGCCCTGGCGATGCAGAGCCGCTGCTTCTGGCCGCCCGACACATTGGTTCCGCCCTGTGCGATTATCGTCTGGTATTTGTCCGGAAACTCCTGGATAAAGCTGTCAGCCTGTGCCAGCTCGCATGCATGGCGGATTTCCTCATCTGTGGCATCCGGGTCTCCCCAGCGAAGGTTCTCGCTGATCGTACCCGAGAACAGGACGTTTTTCTGCAGAACGCAGGCAACCTGATCGCGCAGGACTGTGAGGTTGTACTTCCGGACATCCTCGCCGCCGACGCTGACGGATCCCTCAGACACATCGTAGAGTCTGGAGATCAGCTGTACGAGGGACGATTTTGATGAGCCGGTTCCGCCGATGATGCCGAGCGTGGATCCGGACGGAATGTGGAGACTGACATCGGACAGCGCATATTTTTTGCTGCGGTCTGAGTATTTGAAGGAAACATGGTCAAAATCCACGCGGCCGTCGGCGACCTGTGTCAGTCCATTTTCGGGTGAGGTGATCGTAGCGTCGTAGGAGAGAACTTCCGCGATACGTTCCGCCGATTCCTCGGCGATCATACACAGCACGAAGATGAAGGACAGCATCATAATAGCAAGCAGAATCTGCACGCCGTAGTTAATCAGGGACGAGAGTTCGCCTGTGGTCAGTTCGGAGCCTTTCGTGGAAATGATCAGCCGGGCACCGATATAGCTGATCAGGGTGATGGAGGCAAACACACAGGCCTGCATGGAAGGTGTGTTGAAGGCGAGGATTTTCTCGACATGGGTGAAGTCGCGCCGGACCTCCTCAGATTCCCTGTGAAACTTCTTCTTCTCATAGTCTTCCCGCACGAAGGACTTGACCACGCGCATTCCCTGGATGTTTTCCTGCACGCCGTTGTTCATCGCATCGTACCGCTTGAAGATGCGGACGAAGATCGGATGCGTCTTGATCGCGATGCCGAAGATGATGATCCCCAGAATCGGAATCATGACCAGAAAGATCATCGACATCTTTCCGTTGATGGAGACGGCCATCACAACTGAGAAAATGATCATCAGCGGCGCACGGAAAGCACCGCGCACCAGCATCGCGAAGGCGTTCTGGACGTTCGTGACATCGGTCGTCATGCGGGTGACCAGGGAGGCCTCCGAGAAGTGATCGATGTCGTGAAAGGAATAGGTCTGTACGCGGTCAAAGATGTCCTGCCGCAGGTTCTTCGCCAGCCCGCAGGAAGCCTTTGAAGACTCTGCTGCGGCTGCTGCTCCGAAGAACAGGGAGATAAATGAAATGACCAGCAGCCATATACCGTAGTACACGACTGGCTGGATGGACCGTTCTCCCATGTGGTCGATGAGCTTTGCCATCAGGAACGGGATGATGACTTCTATGATGACCTCGCCCGAGACCAGCAGCGGGGAGAGGATGGATTCCCGTTTGTATTCCCGAAGGCTTTTTGCCAGTGTCTTGATCAAAGCTGTTCCTCCTTCTGAGTCTGATTGGGACGGATGGGTTCTGAAGGCTGCGCGCAGGGGCTGTTCCCGGATACATTATCCAGCAGCTTGTGCAGAAGGCGCCTGAGCTCGACAGCCTCCTCGGGTGTAAATCCGCGCACAAGCTCCTGCTCGGCCTGCCGTTTCTGTCGGATGGACTCGTCCCGGAACCGGTCGGACTTTTCCGTTGTCCGGACGATTCGTCCGCGGTGGTCGTCCGGGTTGACCTCCACCGTCAGAAATCCTTTTTTCTCCATGCGGGAGATGATGCCGACGACCGTCGGGTGCGAAACCTGGAGATGCGTCTCGATTTCCTTCTGTGTCACGGCCCCGCCGTGCGTATGGATGAAAAACATGGTCTGGAACTGGCTCATGGTCAGTCCGGATTCCTTCAGGCGGGTGTCCGCCTGGTTTTTCAGCCGTTCGCCTGCAATTTTTATCAAATGGCCGATATCATCGCACACACCACAAAGTCCTCCTTTCTGAGATGGAATCTGCAGCAATATACAGTCAGCATCGGCTGCAGATCGTCCCATATATGTAGCACGCTACAATAAAAAACGAACCTATTATATGCCTCATTTTTCAGAAGTGTAATTGTGAGATGCTCCAAAATGTAGTACGCTACGCAATGAAAGCGGGGACATTCTGCACAAGGCCGGATTATCTGTGTCAATTTCTTCGCGCATTGGGGAGAGCATCCATGTTATGATGAAATAACAGAAGGATGGCTGCACATCAGAAGCAGATGGAGGATGAATCATGGCAGAAAGAAATCTTGATTTTGACACATACGTTGACCGCAGAAACACAGACTGCCTGAAATATGACTTCGCAAAGCGCAGGGGGCTGCCGGAGGACGTGCTCCCGCTCTGGGTCGCGGACATGGATTTTCGGACCTCGTCCTATGTGGAGGATGCGCTGGTGGAGCGCGCGAAGAACGGTGTGTTCGGATACACCGAGTCCGGAGAAGCTTATTTTCAGGCAGTTGCCGGCTGGATGGAGCGCCATCACGGATGGAAGGTTCGGCCGGAGTGCCTGATCAAGACGCCGGGTGTTGTGTTCGCCCTGGCGATGGCGGTCAGAGCCTACACAAGGGAAGGAGACAACGTCCTTATTCAGCAGCCCGTCTACTATCCGTTCAGTGAGGTGATTCTGGAGAATGGGAGAAATGTGGTCAGCAGCGATCTCTACCTGGGGGAGGACAACCGCTACCACATCGATTTTGATGATTTCGAGCGCAAGATTGAGGAGAATGACATCGGACTGTTCCTGATGTGCAGTCCGCACAATCCGGTCGGAAGAGTCTGGACGCGCGATGAGCTGATGAGGATCGGGGAGATCTGCGTCCGTCACAACGTGATTGTCGTCAGTGACGAGATCCACAACGACTTCGTTTTTGAGGGGGAGCACCATGTCTTTGCGACGCTGAGCCCCGAGTTCGAGCAGATCTCGGTCGTCTGCACGGCGCCCAGCAAGACCTTCAATCTCGCAACGATGCTGCTGTCGAACATCTTTATTCCGGACGTCCAGCTGCGGAAGCGCTTTCTGAGGGAGGTCAGTGCAGCAGGAATGAGCCAGCTGTCAGCCTTTGGTCTGACGGCCTGCCAGGCGGCATATGAGCACGGGGAAGAGTGGTATCAGGCGATGCTTTCCTATGTAAAGGGAAACATTGATTATGTGTATCGCTACGCACAGGAGCATTTTAAAAAGATCAAGGTGGTCCATCTTGAGGGAACCTACCTGCTGTGGCTGGATTTTCGCGGGACAGGGCTGTCGTCCGGGGAGATTGACCAGAAGATCATCTACGAGGCAAAGCTGTGGCTGGATTCCGGAAAGATTTTCGGGAGCGCCGGAAGAGGCTTTCAGCGGATCAACACAGCGTGCCAGCGCGCGACCCTCGAGGAGACGATGGAGCGGATCCGGAGAACCTTCGAAGTGTAAGCTGGTACAGCAGGGCTGTGACCGGATTGCGCAGCCAATAAGACCTGCGTCAGGCAAGATCAGGGGCGTGAGTGGAGATGGATGAGGAGAAGAAGGCCATCCGGGCGAAGATCCGCAGGCTTCGCGCGCAGATGACCCGGGAAGAGATCGGGCAGCGGAGTCTGGAGATCTGGAAGAGGGTCCTGGAGAGCGGTGTGTACAGAAGCTGCAGTGCTGTATACATTTACATGAGCCTTCCCGGAGAGGTAGAAACCAGGACACTGATCCAGCGGGCCTGGGAAGATGGAAAAAAGGTCGCAGTACCGAAGACCGACCTGGAAAAAAGACAGCTCCGCTTTTACGAAATCCGGAGTTTCGGACAGGTAAGGCCCGGTGTGATGGGAATCCTGGAGCCTTCGGAAGTAGAAGGGGCCAGGAGCGTACCGGATCCGGATGACGCCACTCTCATGATCGTACCTGGGGTTGCCTTTGACAGACAGCGCCACCGGATCGGATACGGCGGCGGATTCTACGACCGGTACCTGGAGCTTCACCCGCTTCTTCAGACGGCGGCGGCGGCCTTCGACTTCCAGATCCTGGACAGGGTGCCGGCTGGAGAACATGATAAAAAACCGGACTGCATCTATACGCCCTCGGAAGTGATCCGGTAAGGGCGGAGATCCAAGCACGAAGAACGCAAGAACGGCCGATCGAAGAAAGGAGAGAAGGAAGATGACAGACAGAAAACGTGCATGCCGCCTGATTGCGGAAGCCCTTTGTGCAGGACTGATGTTCTGGAGCTTCGGGATGGGACCGGCAGCAGGCATCCTGGCGCCTGCAGGGCTGACAGCCTGCGGTGCGGAAAGGGACACGCAGGCGGGCGCTGAGACGGAACTTGAGACGGACACGGAGACAGATCTTGAGACAGAAGCGGGGGAGGAGCCTGACCTGCGGTTCCATCCGACAATCCGAAGTCACTTCAGATATGCCAGCGGGCAGCAGAGCGGGGAGGAGCTTCTGGCCCAGATTACATACCCGGAGATTCATATTCCGCAGGAGGAGACACGTTTTTCTGCACTGAGCAGCGCACTTTCCAGGTATAACAGCGAAAAGGAGGCATCTTACCTTGAGGCGCTGAAGACACTGGCAGAGTCGGCAAAAGCAATTCACCAGAGCGGCAATATGGATATTTCCTGCTCACAGATATGTGAGACACGGATTGCAAGGGCAGATCATACAGCGTTCAGTATCGTCGAAAATGAATCAGATTATCAAGGAGGCGTTCACGGCTACTACGGGAAAGGCGGAGTAACCTATGACAGCGGGAGCGGACAGCTTCTGGCTTTCTCAGACGTTGTGCGGGACTGCGATGCGGCGGCAGCACGTGTTGTGCAGAAGCTCTCCCAGGAGTATCCGGCACTGAGCAGTCCGCCGGAGAAGGAAAAGCTGGCTTCTTCCATGAAGCAGAGGGATGCCGGACAGGATCAGCCGGGTCTGTTTCACTGGTATCTGACCTCGATTGGCGTGAATCTTGTTTTTCCACCCTACACGCTGGGAAGCTATGCAGAGGGGCAGCAGGAGATTCAGCTTTCCTTCGAGGAGGATCCGGGTCTGTTTCACCCAAGATACAGCCAGATCCCGGAGACATTCGTTGTTCCATTTGACCGGGATACGGGTATCTGGGCGGATGTCACAGGGGACGGGGCAGTTGACCGCATCGCAGTCGGCGGCGATATGGACGAGACAGGGGCGTACAGGAATCTTACCGTCAGTGTGAACGATCAGGCGCTGACGCTTTCAGACTTTCCATATTACAGCACGGAGCTATACCTCATCAGGTCGAACGCCAGCTATCAGATTTACGTATTCTGCAGGTCGGACAATGATTACCAGATTCTGAAGGTTTTCTCGATTGGAAATGGGGCACCGGTTGAGCTGACGCCGCCTCCTGCAGCCGAAGGGCGTCCGGATCCGTACAACCTCGGCGTGAGATTGATCGAAATGGATGACAGGAATGAGACGGCGGAGGTTGGTCAAAGCGGCAGCTATGAGCGCGCATACAGGGATGAGACGAATGCACTGACCGATCCGGGCAGCATGCTGCTATCGACCCGGATGGATGACATGAGCACCTACCAGGCCTACAAAGCCTATACAGCAGGAGCGGGATATCCGGTCAGCAGTGATCTATACTATCAGGCAGACGCGGATCGTATCCGGCTGACATTGAAACAGGCGGCCGAATTTGAGACCGTCTCGGAAAACGGAGAGCAGACAGGAGAGGTTTCCTACCCGGAGGGCACTGTGTTCACGATTCTGCGGACAGATGGCGCAGGGACGGTGGATTTGAAGCCTGAAGCAGAAGGGGATGAAATTGCGCGAGTGAGCGGCGACTTCTCAGACTGGCCGCAGCAGGTGAACGGATTTGAACTGGAGACACTTTTCGACGGAACAGTGTTTGCAGGGTGATTGTTTCACGAATCCGTTCTATAATACCGCCTGAGAGGACGTAATCTGTTTGTCTGAAGAGGAGGAGTGGCGATGTCTGTGAAGTCTGGCAAGCTCGTGATCATCGGAGCAGGAAAGGTTGGGAATGCGGTTCTGGATTCGGTTCTGAGGATGAGCATCATCGATGAGATCGTGGTGATCAACCGGAACCGGGACAAGGCACTGGGGGCAGTGCTGGATGCCAGCCATACGACCGCATTCGAGTACAGCACCAATACAAGCATCCGGGTCGGCGATTATCCGGACTGTGCGGATGCGCAGATCATCGTGGTGACAGCGGGGCCAAGTATCGTCAAGGGTGAATACGACAGGAGCATTCTGCTGAAACGGAACATCGAGGTGATGAATGGGGTCATGGCGAACATTACCCGGTACACGCGGGAAGCCATCCTGATCATTATATCGAATCCGCTCGATATTCTGACGTATTACTTCCAGAAGAAATACAACTATCCGGTGGACCGGATCTTCGGAACGGGGACACTTCTGGATACGGCCCGCTTCAACAAGATGCTGGGAGATCTGTGCAGCGTCGATGCCAAGAATGTGACCGGGTTCGTTCTGGGCGAGCACGGGGAGACGTCATTCATTCCGTGGAACACGGTCAACATCGTGGGAGTGCCTTTTCAGGAGATCGAGGAGAAGTTCCATCCGGCTGTTCCCATCGACAAGGAGAAGCTTCTGAACGAAACAAAGATGATCGGTCCGGAGATTGTTCAGCTGAAGGGCTATACCAGTGCCGGGGTGTCCCTGGCAGCCTGCCGTCTGATCGGGGCAATCGTCCGAAATGAGCATTGCGTCGTCCCTGTCTCGACCGTTCTGCGCGGGCAGTACGGCATCGATGATATTGCGATGAGCATGCCTTGTATCATCGGGAGCGATGGAATCCTCCGCGTGATTGAGCTGACGCTTGATGAGGAAGGAAAGAGGGATCTGGAAACCTGCCATGCGCACCTGAGGGAGCTTCTGAAATCGGTCGGGGCGTGAGAAGGATTTTTGACACGGTCATCATATTGAAGAGCGTAATAGAAAAAAGACCTGTTTATGGATAAAGAGAAACAGTCAATACAAACAAGACATCAGGACAGGTGCACCATGCAATACCCGACGAGGTGGAGCATGGTGCTTCATTTCCTGCGGGGATCAAAGCGATGGTTTGCAGCCGCGATTGTCAGCGCCTGCGTAGTGTCTCTGCTTGATCTGGCAAACCCGAAGATTATCGGTTTTACAGTGGACTCCGTGATCGATACGGGAAGCGCCTCCGTTCCATCCTGGCTGTCCGCCTTTGTGAAGGCGGCCGGCGGAATTGATGGGATCAGAAGCCATCTGTGGCTGATTGCGGTTCTGGTGGCAGGCGTCGCCGCGGTGCGGGCGGTATTCCGCTATTTCTTTGAGTATTTTAACACGAAGGGGGCGGAAAAACTGGTCAAGACGATGCGGGATGATCTGTTCGGACACATTCTGCACCTGCCCTATGCCTGGCACAGCGAGAATGCGACCGGCGATATTATTCAGCGCTGCACGAGCGATGTTGACACAGTCAAAACCTTTCTGTCAGACCAGCTGTCGGCGCTGCTGCGCACCCTGATTCTGATGGGGCTGTCGCTGTTTTTCATGTTCCGGATTCATGTCAGGCTTGCTGCGGCGGCAGCCGTCTTCATCCCGGTGATTGTTCTCTACAGCCTGTTCTTTCACAGCCGGATCGGTGCGGCTTTTGAGAAGGCCGACGAGGAGGAGGGAAAGCTGTCCACGATTGCGCAGGAGAACCTGACAGGCGTCCGCGTGGTGAGAGCATTCGGACGGGAGCTCTATGAGCGCCGCCGCTTCGAGGAACAGAATCGGATCTACACCGGATACTGGGTTCATCTGATGAAGGTGCTGTCCATGTTCTGGACGAGCGGGGACCTGGTTTCCTACCTTCAGACGCTGGTCATTCTGGTCTACGGGTCGTACCTGGCTGCGTCAGGCCGCATCACGGCAGGGGAGCTGATCGCGTTCATCTCTTACAATGAGCTGCTGAACTGGCCGATCCGTGCCCTTGGCCGAACCATCGCCGAGCTGTCCAAGACGGGCATATCAATCGATAGACTTCGATATATTATGAATGCCGAAGTGGAGCAGGATGCGCCGGGGGCTGACTGCCCGCCGATGAACCGCGACATTGTGTTTGAACATGTGAGCTATGCATATGACAACGGGCAGGGAGAGGTGCTGCGGGATGTATCGTTCCGGATCAGGGGCGGAAGTGTTTTCGGAATCCTTGGTGGAACCGGCAGCGGGAAGTCGACACTGATGCATCTTCTGGACAGGCTTTATGACCTGCCGGAGGGAGACGGGAGGATCCTGATCGGGGATACAGATATCTCGAACATTCAGACAGCCTATCTCAGACAGCATGTCGGGATGGTTCTGCAGGAGCCCTATCTGTTCTCAAGGACTCTGTCAGAGAACATCGCCATCACACAGAAGCGTGTGGTGCTGGACGAGGTGCGCCGGGCGGCGCGGACCGCGAGTCTGGACGACACGATTGAGCATTTCACGAAAGGATACGACACGTACGTCGGCGAGCGGGGGGTGACACTCTCCGGCGGACAGAAGCAGCGCACGGCGATTGCGCAGATGCTGATCCGGCAGCCGGAGATCATGATCTTTGATGACTCTCTGTCCGCCGTCGACGCCGAGACGGACGCGAAGATCCGGGAGGCGCTGAAAAAGCGGACGGCCGGCAGCACGGTGATCCTGATCTCCCACAGAATCAGCACACTGATGCATGCGGACAGCATCCTTGTCCTGGATAAGGGAAGAGTGGCCGCGCAGGGAACGCATGGTGAGCTACTGGAAATGAACCCGATCTACAGGAGAATCTATCAGCTTCAGATGCAGGGCGCCGAGGAGATGCAGGAAAATGGCCCTGAGGAACGGCAGCCGGAAGGACAGCAGTCCGGCAACCGGCAGGATCCGCAGGAGAATGACCCTGAGGAATGTCAGCCGGAAGGACAGCAGTCCGGCAGCCGGCAGGATCCGCAGGGGCGGGAGACAGTTAGTGGAAAGGCGCGGACGGAAAAGAATGGAGAGGAGGCGCGCAGATGAAGGAAGACAACAGGGTTCGCTATCCGCTCTTCGGA
Source organism: Porcincola sp. LCP21S3_C12 (assembly GCF_052118625.1). Classification (NCBI taxonomy): domain Bacteria; kingdom Bacillati; phylum Bacillota; class Clostridia; order Lachnospirales; family Lachnospiraceae; genus Porcincola; species Porcincola sp. LCP21S3_C12. The sequence goes on from NZ_JBQKGW010000011.1 coordinate 51,123, forward strand.
TTTTTGAAAATCCGTCCCTATGTGCGGGCATACAGACGCACGATCCTGACTATGGTGCTGTGCGGCGCCTTCGTCTCGATGATCGATGCCGTCTACCCGCTGTTTAATCGGTATGCGCTGGATCATTTTGTAGCGGGAAAGACGACGGACACGATGCTGCAGTTTGTTCTGCTCTATGTCCTGGTCCTGATGGTTCAGGTGGTCACGAACTTCACCAGCACCTATTTCAGCGGGAAGGTGGAAATGTCTGTGGACAAGGATCTGCGCGATGCTTCATTTAAGCACCTGCAGGAGCTGTCCTTCTCTTACTTCAACCAGAACAATGTCGGGTATATCCACGCGCGCGTGATGAGCGATACGGGCAAGATCGGGGAAATGACGGCCTGGAGGCTGATGGACCTGGTGTGGAATGGGTCCTACCTGATCTTTATGATGATCCTGATGCTCGTCATCAACCGGCGGCTGTTTCTCTGGCTGCTGATTCTGGTTCCGATTGATTTCTTTCTGATCTGGCTCTTCCAGAAGAAACTGATTGTTCTGAACCGGAAGATCCGGGAGCTGAATTCGCGCATCACCGGGAACTTCAACGAGGGGATTACAGGGGCGCGGAGCATCAAGACGCTCGTGGTTGAGAAGCGGATGCAGGAGGATTTCGAGCAGGATTCCGAGGAGATGCGCCGCGTGTCTGTCGGAGCCGGACATTTCAGTGCGATGTTCATATCACTCGTGACGCTGATGGGATCGACAGCGCTGGCGCTGGTTCTCTGGAAGGGCGGCCAGATCACGATGGATGGAGTCATCCGGATCGGGACGCTGTCTGTCTTCATGAGCTATGCGCTCTCGATGATCGAACCGATTCAGCAGATCGTTGTCACCATCAGCCACCTGATCGGAATTCAGGTCAACATCGAGCGGTTCTCCAGGCTGATGGAGGAAAAGCCGGATGTAGCGGACAGTCCGGAGGTTCTTGCAAGGTACGGCGGCATCTTTCATCCGAAAAAGGAAAACTGGGAGCCGCTTCATGGGGATATCGAGTTTGACCATGTGGACTTCCGGTACCCGGATGGGGAGGAGTATGTTCTGAAAGACTTCTGTCTAAAGGTGCCGCAGGGGACGAATGTCGCCATCGTCGGTGAGACAGGGGCGGGCAAGTCGACACTGGTCAATCTCGTCTGCCGGTTCTACGAGCCGACGCGTGGAAGGGTGCTGATTGACGGGCGAGACGCCAGGGAGCGCTCGCTTCTGTGGCTGCACAGCAGCATCGGATACGTGCTGCAGACGCCGCATCTGTTTTCCGGCACGGTCCGTGACAATCTCCGGTACGGGAATCCGGATGCGGGGGATGATGAAATCTGGAAAGCGTTGAAGCTGGTGTCGGCGGACGATGTCGTCCGCAAGATGGAAAAGGGCCTCGACTCGGAGGTCGGAGAAGGCGGCGACCTCCTTTCGACAGGAGAAAAACAGCTGCTTTCATTTGCGAGGGCGCTGCTGGCAGATCCGAAGATTCTTGTGCTGGATGAGGCAACCTCCTCGATTGATCTTATGACCGAACATAAGATTCAGGATGCGATCAGAACGGTCATCGCCGGGCGCACAAGCTTTGTTGTGGCACACCGGCTGTCCACGATTGTCGGGGCGGATGTGATCCTTGCTGTAAAAGACGGGAAGATTGTGGAGCAGGGGACGCACCACGAGCTGATGCACAGGCACGGCTACTACTACGAGCTGTACACCCGGCAGTACGCCGATATGGCGGCAGACCTTGCGGCAGGGGGCTGAGCGCCTCTCCATGAGCCCGGCCGTCCGCATCCGCCAGAAGACTCAGTTTTCATCTCTTCGTCCGGGCGGCCATGTACTCGCCGTCCGGGACGATCTCGATCCAGTATCCGTCCGGGTCCTCCAGGAAGTAGATGCCCATCGCGGTGTTCTCAAAGCAGATCCAGCCATTCTTCTTGTGAAAAGCATGCGCCTTTTCGAAGTTGTCGGCGGTCAGGGCAAGGTGGTATTCCTGCTCGCCCAGGTCGTACGGCTTTGTGCGGTCTTTCATATAGGTCAGTTCCAGCCGGAATCCGGTTCTGCCATCGCCGAGATAGACGATTGTGAAGTCCGGCTGGTCATTTCTGGAAATCTCCTCAAGCCCGAGGGCGTCATGGTAAAACTTCAGACTCTCTTCCAGGTTTTTCACGTTAAAGTTGAAATGATTAAAAGTAAACATTTCGTACTCCTTTCATAATGGGATCATTGGCGAAAGCATGCTTTGCGGATGCAATGTCAGCATTCTCGTGCATCGGGTAGATGGCGTCAGTGCTGCAGTACCGGAGAAAATCCCGGATACCATACCCCGGCTCCTTCAGTCTCAGGTCATAGGGGATCATGGCGGCAGAAAAATGCATGCCTTCAATCCGCGAGAGCTCATCGTGATAGAAATGAGCCAGACGCTGGTCATCCGCGTCGCCGTCCCACCACCAGTTGTTCAGGTCGCCTGCATGGTAGAGACTGCCTTCCGGCGTCCGGACCACGAAGGCGACACCGAGATCGTTGGAAGCCAGCGTATAGACTGAAAGCAGCGTGGACGGTGCAGCAGAACCCTGGCTCGGACCGGGAGCATTCTGAAGGATGGATGCCTGGCTGGCTTCAGATGACGCGGAAGCATCGGATACGAGTGACTGGTGCGGACGGAGAAAGAAGAGTCTGCGGCTGTCCTTCAGGCCCGGGAAGCGTTCATCAATCAGAGGCTTCATGTCCCAGGAGAGGAGATAGGCATCTGCGCCCAGACCGAAGATGTCCGGATTGTAGTGATCGCCGTGTGAATGGCTGACGAACACATAAAAAGGCTTTCTCTGGTCTGTGCGCGCGGGAAGCGTTCCTTTCCACCAGTCAAACAGAAAGTCCGCCTGCGCCGTTTCAACGAAAAAACCGCTGTGAAAAATATGTGTAACCTGCATGAATCGACACCTCACGAAATCCTTTCGCAGTCGGAAAGATTCCCAACCGTCCATTTCCATGATTGTAGGGCATGCGGGGGGCTTTTGTCCATGGGACGGGGCGGCATTTTGGCAGCGTCCGGAGTTTCATGGTATACTGAGTCAAAACAAGAGACAGAAGAAAATACCGCAGAATACAGAATGGGAGAGCGTATGACGGATCAGGGACTTGAGGGAAACGAAAAAATCGAGGAGCACATCGGAATGCTCCAGAGAGAGCCGTCCCCGGAAATGCTGGCGGTGACGCTGTCCACAATCCGCCGGAGAATGAAGCAGGGCGGACAATTTGTCGTGGCTGTGTCGCCGGAGAAGACGCAGAAGCTGGAGCTGCGCATTCTGGAGCATGAGGGAAAGCGGTGGCTGGAGGCCTATACCAGCTTTGAGGAGGAGATGAAAGGCGCTCAGCCGGTGATGTCAACCTTTCTGTCTGACATTGGACAGGTGCTGAGGATGGCGCTTCAGAGCGATGAGGTGGAGGGGCTGGCTTTGAATCCGTACCACCGCGCCATCCTGCTCGACAAGCATCTCATCCGGCTGATCCTGGGAGAAACATGAGAAAGCAGCCGTCAGGGGCTGGGAGGTATCAATGGCACTGTATGCGCTGGGAGATCTTCATCTCTCCTATCAGTCAAAAATCAAGTCGGTGGCGCAGCGGGAGAGTGCGCTCTGGCAGGGACATGAGGAACGGTTTCTGGAAAACTGCCGGGCCATGGTGACGGATGCAGATACCCTCCTCCTGCTGGGGGACCACAGCTGGGGAAACAAGCTGCCATCCTGCCAGAAGGACCTGGCGTATATTGAGTCGCTGCCCGGACGAAAGATCCTGCTGAGAGGGAATCATGACCATTTCTGGGATGTCAGGAAGACGGAACAGCTGAACCGGATGTATGAGGGAAGGCTTTATTTCCTGCAGAACAACTACTTTCTCTACAAAGACTACGCGCTGGTCGGAACCAAGGGCTGCTGCTTCGAGGGCCCGTTCTACATGTCCCCCGGCGGGCAGATCGTGGGGTACGATGAGGATGCGTACGCCCATGCGCAGGCACTGGTGGAGCGGGAGGCGCAGCGCCTTCAGAAGTCGTTTGACGCAGCAGTCAGGGACGGACACCACAGGTTCATCATGCTGCTCCACTATCCGCCGACCAGTCTGATGGAGAGGGAAAGCATCTTTACAAAGATGGCGGAGCAGTACCACGTCGAGCAGGTGATCTATGCGCACTGCCACGGCGAGGAGCGCTTCCACGACAGCATCCGCGGCAGAAAGAAGGGGATTCTGTACAGCCTCGCTTCCGGCGACTGCCTGAGGTGGAAGCCGCTGAAGGTGCTGAACTGAGAGAATCAGAGCGGCAGCGGATGCCCTGCCGTGTCCGGGGACCGGGTTCCGGTCAGAGGCGCTGTGTGCAGACAAGAGGGACATATGGAGCAAGTCTACATCGCAATTGACCTGAAGTCGTTCTTTGCCTCCTGTGAGTGCGCAGCCAGGGGGCTGAACCCGCTGACGACCAATCTGGTTGTGGCGGATGTCTCCAAGACAGAGAAGACGATCTGCCTCGCGGTCTCTCCGTCGCTGAAACGCTACGGGATACCGGGGCGGGCGAGGCTGTTTCAGGTGGTCTCGGCTGTCTCCGCAGTCAACAGGGAGCGGAAGAGCAGGGCGCCCGGACGGACATTTTCAGGAACATCCGTCGATGACGAGGCGCTGAAAAGGGATCCCGCTCTGGAGCTGGACTATATCGCGGCACCGCCCAGGATGCGGCTCTACATGGAGACGAGCGCAAAGATCTACGGGATCTATCTGAAATACGTGGCGCCCGAGGATATGCATGTCTATTCAATCGATGAGGTCTTCATTGATGCGGCACCCTATCTGAATACATATGGACTGACCGCACACGAATTTGCCAGGAAGCTGATTGCGGATGTCCTGCACGAGACCGGCATCACGGCGACGGCGGGCATCGGCCCGAACCTGTATCTCTGCAAGGTCGCAATGGATATCGTGGCCAAGCATATCCCGGCGGACAGGGATGGTGTGCGGATCGCGGAGCTGGACACACAGACATACCGACAGCAGCTCTGGAGCCACCGGCCGCTGACCGACTTCTGGCGGGTCGGACGGGCGACAGAACGGAAACTTCAGCAGGCCGGGCTTTTTACGATGGGAGACATCGCCAGGTGCTCGCTCGGAAAACCGGACGAGTACTATAACGAAGATCTTCTCTATGACCTCTTTGGCGTCAGCGCGGAGCTTCTGATTGACCATGCCTGGGGCTGGGAGCCCTGTACCCTCGCGGATATAAGGGCGTACAAGCCGGAGAACCGCAGCATTTCGTCCGGACAGGTACTGCTGGAGCCGTACGATTATGATCATGGAAGGGTCATCATCAGGGAAATGGCGGAGAAGCTGTCGCTGGAGCTGTTCTCGAGGCGCCTTGTCACCGATCAGCTGGTGCTGGATGTGGGATATGACATTGATAACGTTGAAAACCCGGATCTTCGCGTTTATCTTCGGGGAAAGGTGACGCTTGACCGGTATGGCAGAAAGGTGCCCAGGCCGGCGCATGGATCGGAAAATCTCACAGCACAGACGGCCTCCACGGAGGAGATCATCCAGGCGGCGGTCCGCCTCTACGACCGGATCACAGACCGCAGACTGATGATACGAAGATTCAATCTCTCGGCCAGTCATACCGTCCCGGAATCGGCTGTGAAAAAAGAGGAGATGTACGAACAGCTGGATCTGTTTACAGATTACGGCCTTCTCGAAAAACAGAGAAAACAGGAACAGGAAAAGAGAGAACGGGAGAGAAAGATGCAGGAGGCGGTGCTTGCGATCAAGAACCGCTTCGGGAAGAACGCGGTTGTCCGCGGGACGAGTTTTGAGGAAGGGGCAACCGGACGCAGGCGGAACGAGCAAATCGGCGGACATCAGGAATAAGGAAAGGTCCCTGCCGGTCTGGCGATAGAAGAAGCGGACCGATGGAGCGGAAGAGGGGCGAACATCAGGAACAGGCAGGACAAGCGCCGGCCAGACGCTGACAGGGGCGGGCAGACGGAGCAGGCAGACGGGAGGAGAACAGGCATGAGCGGGCAGACGGGAGGAGAACAGGCGTGAGCGGGCAGATCAGAAACAGGGAAAACCGGGCAGCGGGAGAGATCCAGCCGGACTACAGCGATATCATCAATCTGCCGCATCATGTGTCTGTCCGGCATCCGCAGATGTCCCGGGCGGCCAGAGCCGCTCAGTTTGGTTCATTTGAACCGCTGAGAGACTACAAGGACGCGCTTGCCGAGGAGCGGCGGCTCACGGATGAGCGGCCGGTGCTTTCGGAAGAAGAACAGAAAAAGCTGAATGAGATGGTTGCAAAACTGGCAGCGGAAACGGCGCAGCCTTCCGTCACACATCCAGAGATCCGGATGACGGTTTTCGTGCAGGATGAGAAAAAGGAGGGCGGCAGGATCGAGGAGATCCCCGGCACCCTCCGGGCTGTCAATCTGGAGCTGAGATACCTGGTGCTGGCGGACGGCCGGAAGGTTCCGTTCAGGGATCTTCTGAGGCTGACCGTCGAACGCCCGGAGCAGTCCTTTTGAACCGTCGAAACAGACTTGCGGAAATGAGCGCGAGGCGGAAATCCACTGCCTATGGGCGGTGGGAGGAATCTTGTAAATTTGCAGCCGTTAACCTTGGCTTTTAATTCATGAACGGCACCAGGGATTCTCAGGCTATTTTACCGGCGTCGCGGAGTAGGTTTTCCGTGATGCGGACAGCCTCGTAGACCATATTGTCGCAGTGCTGCTTTTTCGGAGCCCCTTTTTCCGCGTTCACACGGAGCAGATCGCGGCACTGCGTCATGCCGTCGTGGCTCTGCTGAAACTGCTTCCAGTAGGACATGACCGTCCCCGTGTCACTGACACCGTACAGACCCAGGACAAGCAGGCCGCCTGACATGGCACCGCAGACGCCGCCGATTCTCATGCCGGAGCCGAAGTTGGCGGTCAGGTCAGCTGCCATCTGGCTGCTGAGTCCCTTCTCCTCGCAGAAGGCCATCAGCACAGCCTGCGCGCAGTTGTAGTGAACGTTCGGATCATTTCTCAGGGCCTTTGCCCTCTCGAGATATTTGCTCATATTTGTCCTTTCCGCTGCTTTTCACTGCAGCAGTTCCCTTCGCACGGGGGGGATCTCCGGATGTCGAGGCCTGCGGTTTTTGGGTGAGGGGCAGCCTCCTTCGCTCCGGGCGATAGGTGATATCTGATGTCTGATTTCTGTATAGGTGTATCATGCTCAGAGCTTATAATCCTGAAGCAGTCTGTGCTGCCCCGGGTCTGCATCAAACACACGGATTTCGCAGTTGTGTGCCCGCGGCCGCCACATGTAGCCGCTCTTCTTGTCAAGCATGCAGCCGGAGAGTGCACGCATCGTCCCGCCGTGGCAGGCGATCAGGATGTTCTCGCAGTGATGCGCCTGGCCCTCTTTCACAATGTCGCTCAGGCAGGCATGCGTGCGGCGGACCAGGGATGAGATGGGCTCCACGGTTTTCGGAGCCGGGAAGATGGCCGGCATCGCCCAGAACAGGAACATCGGAAGCCCGAGATGAAGATATGGGCGAAGCTCGTACTTTCCGAAGTCCACCTCAATCAGCCTGGGATCGATGATGACATCTTTCTGCGGGACATTCCCGATGATGACAGCCGTGTCGATCGCGCGCCTGAGCGGACTGGCGTAGACCGCGTCAAAGGTGACATCCCCGATCATCTTCCTTGCCGCTTTCGCCTGGCTGAAGCCGGTCTCGTTGAGCGGTTCATCCGTGTGGCCCTGCATCAGATGCGCTTTGTTCAGTTTTGTCTGTCCGTGCCTGGTAATCCAGATTTTCATCCTTATCCCCTTCCAGTACTGCAGAGAAGTATGATACTGTCATCATAAGTCATCCTGTGTATTCAGGCAAGGGACCAAATGCCTGCCTTGTACCATCGGAAAGGAGTAAAATAGAGGCAATGAAAAAATGAACGAATGAACGATCGGAAGGAAAAGCGTTGTTATAGCAACAGATACATTTTTATAGCAACGTATAATGGCGTTATAAGAACATGATACATCATACCAGAAAGAAGTCAGGAGGATCAGGAGATGGCAGAGCTTGGAAATGTACAGCAGCTGAAGGCGATGCTTCAGAGACTGGGAGCAGGGGAAGACCTGGCTTCTGTGAGAGAGGACTTTGTGAAGGAGTTCAAGGATGTTCCGGTGAAGGACATCATGGCGGCGGAGCAGGAGCTGATTAAAGACGGAGCAGATCCCAGAAAGATTACGAAGCTCTGCGACCTGCACTCGGCGCTTTTCCACGGCAAGACGGAAGGCGAGGTCATCCGCGAGCAGAAGCGGATGAAAAAGCAGGATCTTCTTCAGCTTCCGGAAGGCCACCCGGTCGATTACTTTATCCGCGAGAACAGTGCACTTGAGCTCATTCTGAACAATCTGCAGATGGCGCTTGAGAATGGCGGACACGATGACAAGGTTCAGCTGGCAATGGTCCGCCTGAAGAAGATCCGCGCCTTGTACGGGAAGAAGGAAGAGCTGATCATGGCCCCGCTGGAGCGCTACGGCATCACCGGCCCGAGCGAGGTGATGTGGGGCGTCGACGATGAGATCAAGGCGGAGGTGGGCAGGCTCGCCCGCGGCCTTCAGAGAACGAGTGCGGAGGAGCTGAAAGAACCGATTCTTGCGGTGATCAAGCGCATGCGCGAGATGATCTACAAGGACGAGAACATCCTTCTGCCGATTGCGATGCAAAACCTGACGGATGATGAGTGGGTGGATGTCTACCGCGATCTTCCCGAGATGGGACCGGTCTTCATCACGGAGATCCCGAAATGGGCGCACGGGGAGCAGGTGCTCATGGAACGGATGCAGGCGGAGAAAAGCGCGGCGGAGGCGGAGGACATGAAAACGCCGGCATCCGGCGCTGATTTTGAGCAGGCGGTCGTTCATTTCGATGGAAATGGATCTGAGAGCCCTGCCGGCGAGATGACGATTGCGCAGCTGCGCGGTCTGATGAAGATTCTGCCGCTGGACATCACCTTCATCGACGACCAGATGATCAACCGTTTCTATAAAAATGGAGACAAGGTTTTTTCACGCCCGCTTTCGACACTGGGACAGTCGACTTATCAGTGCCACCCGGTGCCGATCCGCGCGGTCGTGAAAAACCTGACGGATGATTTCAGGAGCGGTGCGAGGGACTCCTTCACACGCTGGATCCCGAACCCGGACCGGCCGGTGAAGGTGACCTACCTGGCGGTCCGCGACAAGGAAGGAACCTACCTTGGCGCGGCGGAGATCATCCAGGATATGACGGAGGCGTTCCGTCAGTTTCGCAGCATGGAAGCCGCTTCGATGAAGGCGGAGGCGCTGAAGGCCGCAAGGACGCAGCCGGGTCAGCCATAACAAAAACACAGCCGGGTCATATATCACACAGGAGACCGAGGGACGGTATGGCAGGTTCTCCAACGGAAAGACAGGAGGAAAGGGCGATGGGCATGCTTCAGATAAAGAGAGTCTATGAGGCGCCGGAGGAGCAGGACGGCTATCGGATCCTGGTTGACCGCCTCTGGCCGAGAGGGATCAGCAAGGAAAAGGCAAAGCTGGACCTCTGGGAGAAGAGCATTGCGCCGACAAAGGAACTCCGGGCCTGGTACGGGCATGTGCCGGAGCGGTTCGAGGAGTTTGCCGGAAGGTACCGGGAGGAGCTGAAAGGCAATCCGGACATGGAGGCGTTCAGAAGTCTGGTAGCAGAAAAGCTACAGGATGGGAATGTCACCCTTCTGTATGCGGCGAAGGAGGGTGCACTCAGCAATGCCGCCGTCCTTTTGGAAGATCTGAAGGCTTGAGCGTATCGGCTGCAGTCTGCCGGCTGCCGGGACAGGGTGTCCCGGTGGCTGGTTTTTTTCTTCTTGACACATACCCCCTAAGGGTATAATATGCTGTTGTCAGCGGATACCCAAGAGGGGTATACAATACGGGAGGCAGATGCAGATGTCGTTTGCAGCCTGCCGGGAATCAGGCATCTCTGCCGGAGGGCGGCGGAGGCAGACTCCGCGGACAGAAAGGATCTTCTATGACACAGTATACAGTAACAGGAATGAGCTGCGCGTCCTGCCAGGCTCATGTCGAAAAGGCGGTTTCGAAGGTGCCGGGTGTGAAGGCAGTCTCGGTCTCGCTTCTGACCAATTCAATGGGCGTCGAGGGAACGGCGGACAGCGCCGCTGTCATCGCGGCGGTTGAGAAGGCCGGCTACGGGGCCAGCCTCAGGGAGGAAAGCGCAAAGAGCAGCGAAAGAAGCGCAAGCGCCAGACTCAGGGCGGAGGAGGAAGCCCTGAAGGATCACACGACGCCGAAGCTGGTCAGACGGCTGGAGTATTCCGTCTTCTTCCTCGCTGTTCTGATGTACATCACCATGGGCCACAATATGTGGGGATGGCCGCTCCCATCATTCCTCTCGCACAATCATCTGGGACTGGCACTGACGCAGATGCTCCTGGCGGCAGCCGTGATGATCATTAACAAGGACTTCTTCACCTCCGGCTTCAAGTCTCTGTTTCACGGTGCGCCGAACATGGATGCACTTGTGGCACTCGGCTCGAGCGTGTCCTTCGGCTGGTCTGTCTACATCTTTTACAGGATGACGGTCCTGGTTACGCACGGAACTGCCAGCATGGATCTGATGCCGCTGTATCACAATCAGCTCTACTTTGAGAGCGCGGCGATGATCCCGGCGCTGATCACTGTCGGAAAGACACTGGAGTCACTGTCGAAGGGCAGAACGACCGATGCACTAAAGAATCTGATGAAAATGGCACCGAAGACAGCCAGTGTCGAGCGGAACGGTCAGACGGTGATGGTCGGAATTGACGAGGTTCAGAGCGGAGACATCTTTGTCGTGAAACCGGGCGAAGCCATCCCGGTCGACGGTGTGATCGTGGAAGGATCGACTGCTGTCGATGAATCTGCTCTGACGGGGGAATCGATTCCGGTCGATAAGACATCCGGGGATGCTGTCAGCGCGGCGACCATCAACCAGAGCGGATTCATCCGCGCAAGGGCAACCCGGGTCGGCGAGGATACGACGTTTTCACAGATCGTACAGATGGTCTCGGACGCAGCTGCAACCAAGGCACCGATTGCCAAGATCGCAGACAAGGTCTCCGGCATCTTCGTGCCGGCGGTCATCGTGATCGCGGCTGTGGTTCTGGCCGGCTGGCTTCTGACAGGACATCCGCTCGCCGTTTCGCTGGAACACGCCATCACCGTGCTTGTCATCTCCTGCCCGTGTGCGCTGGGCCTGGCGACACCGGTTGCCATCATGGTCGGAAACGGGATGGGAGCCAAGAATGGAATCCTGTTCAAGACGAGCGAGGCACTGGAGAATACCGGAAGGATTCAGATTGTTGCGCTGGACAAGACGGGAACCATCACGGCGGGGAAGCCGGAGGTGACCGATGTGCTTCCTGCGGCAGGAAGGACAGAGGATGATCTGCTGAGCCTGGCCTATGCGCTGGAGATGCAGAGCGAGCACCCGCTTGCAAGGGCGGTCGTCGCGGAGGCGGAGAAGCGTCATCTTCAGCCGGAGAAGGTTCATGACTTTAAGGCACTCTCCGGAAATGGACTGACCGCATCCATCGGAAATACCAGCGTTCACGGAGGCTCAGGCAGCTACATCGGCAGCATTGCCGCGATCCCGGGAGATCTTCAGAAGAAGGCGGATGCACTTGCGGAGCAGGGAAGAACGCCTCTGTTTTTCGAGCAGGACGGCAGGCTTGCGGGCATCATCGCGGTGGCGGATGTCATCAAGCCGGACTCTGCACAGGCCATCCGGGAGCTTCAGAAGATGGGAATTGAGACGGTCATGCTGACCGGGGACAATGAGCGGACGGCCCGTGCCATCGGCAGGCAGGCCGGAGTGAACCGGATCATCGCCGGCGTGCTCCCTGACGGCAAGGAGGCTGTCATTCGAAAGCTTCAGAAACGCGGCAAGGTTGCCATGGTCGGAGACGGCATCAACGATGCTCCGGCGCTGACCAGAGCGGACATCGGCATTGCAATCGGGGCCGGAACGGATGTCGCCATCGACAGCGCGGATGTCGTTTTGATGAACTCAAAGCTGACAGATGTCTCAGGTGCAGTCAGACTGAGCCGTGCAACCATCCGCAACATTCATGAGAACCTGTTCTGGGCGTTTGCCTACAACGCACTCCTGATTCCGATGGCAGCCGGCCTCTATCCGGGTATCCACCTGAACCCAATGTGGGGAGCCGCAGCGATGGCACTCTCAAGTTTCACCGTCTGCATGAATGCGCTCCGGCTGAACCTCGCGAAGGTGCATGATGCCTCTCACGACCGCCCGATGAATAAGAAAGCGCTCCCGGAGATGGAGAAGGCAGAGACGGTCATTACAGCCGTCAATGCAGTCAATGGAAATCCGGAAGCCTGCCCGGTTCCGGTCAGGACGGAAACAAAGACCGATGCTTCGGATGCGAGCATGGCGGAAGCAAGCCCAGACGGCCGTCAGGCAGCGGGCAGAACGGAGACGGAGACCGTCCTGGTCGGGGGAATGATGTGCGAGAACTGTGAGCGGCATGTCACGAATGCCTTGAAGTCGGTTGATGGCATCGTCAGCGTCAAGGCAGATCACAGGACGGGAAAAGCCATTGTGACCTACACGTCAAAGCCGGATGAGGCGGCGATGAAACAGGCCATCGAGGACGCCGACTACGAGTATGAAGGAGTTCAGTCCTGAGCCTGAGGCAGTCCTGGCAATGAACCATTGAAAGTCCGCACATCCATACATCAATATGAGCCATTGAGAGCCCGCATCAGGTGGGGCGGCCTCCATGGCTCATTTTCTTGTTTGACGCACCTTTTCGGGAGGTGTTACCATACAGCTGTTCATATGATGATTACAGTGCCAAAAGTTTGTCACCACGCATGCTTGCATGCAAGTATTGGCAGGACTGATTGACACGCTCCACATGAGGCATGAAGTGGCGCGCAAGCGACACGAGAATGCCGAGTGTGGCAGAGTAAGATGGAAATACCGACAGGAGATATCATGATGAGACGCAGAGATTCAGATAGAAGACACAGATTGGCGGCAGCTGTCCTGGCAGCAGGTGTGCTTGCGGGCAGCGTGGCGGCCGGTCCGGCTGCAGTATATGCGGGAGAAGGAACGACAGCTCCGGCCGGAACAGAAAAACCGTCAGGTGCGGCAGCTCAGACAGGACCAACAGAGGAAGCGATGTCGGAGACCGGCAAGGTAGCGATGTCGGAGCAGGAGCACGGGATCCCCGCCGATGAGTGGCTGTCCATCGGATCGGTTGTGAAGGTAAAGGGATACAAACGAAGCTTTATGGTGCTTGGACGCGCGGTTCTCAACGACAGTGACAGCCGCTACTATGATTACTGCGCCTGCCTCTATCCGGACGGATATATGGGCGGAACCCTCTATTTCTTCAACCAGGATCTGATTGCGAAGGTGGAGTCAGAGGGCTATGAGGATGCCTATGAGAAGCTCTACCGGGAAGAAAATCTGGACGGGCTTGATGTGGAAGCCTTAACAGACGGAAGTCAGTCGGAGGCAGCGAAGGCGGAAGAGACGGAAAGCGGCGAAGCGGCTGCAGGCAGGCAGAAAACGGAGAGCAAAGCGGCTGCAGGCGGGCAGAAAACAGAGAGCGGAGCAGCGGAAGCAGGCGGGCAGAAAACGGAAGGCAGTACGCAAGCGGAAGAGACCGTGCAGACAGAGCCTGCAGAAAGTGAAACCGCAGGTACTGTTTACACGACGACAACAAATGTCCGGCTCAGATCAGATCCATCCACAGACGGAGAAGCGCTGACAACAATCCCCGGCGGGCGTCAGGTGACGGCGGACACCTCCCGGAAGGAGAAGGACGGCTGGATTCCGGTGCTTTTCACGGACGACGCCGGAAAGATTCTGTCCGGCTGGATCAAGAAAGCATATCTGAAGTGAGGGTATTCTGTTGCAGAGGAACAGCCGCTGCGGATTCAGGCACCGGCTGACAGGTCAGGAGAGAGAACTTGAACATCAACGAAACCATATCAAAGGAACTAGGCATCGGCCTCTGGCAGGTAGAGGCGGTTGTGAAACTGATTGACGAGGGAAACACCATCCCGTTTATCGCCAGATACCGCAAGGAGATGCATGGCTCTCTGAATGACGAGCAGCTGCGCAAGCTGGATGAGCGTCTGACTTATCTCCGCTCGCTCGAAGACAGGAAGGCGACGGCTCTCTCTTCCATCGAAGAGCAGGGAAAGCTGACGGAAGCGCTGAAAAAACAGATCGAGGCGGCGCTGACGATGGTCGAGCTGGAGGATCTGTACAGGCCGTATAAGCCAAAGCGCAGAACCCGTGCAACCATCGCGGCGGAGAAAGGACTTCAGCCGCTTGCGGACATCCTCCTGAAGCAGGAGACGGATGACACGCCTGAGAATCTCGCATCGTCATACGTCGATTTGGAAAAGGGCGTGACATCGGTGGAGGAAGCCCTTTCCGGTGCGGGGGACATCATTGCAGAGAATATTTCGGACCGGGCAGATTTGAGGACCAGAATCCGCGAGATTACGACAGCAGAGGGAATTCTCACATCGGAAGTGAAAAAGGACCAGGACGACCCGCAGTCCGTGTATGCACAGTATTTTCATTTTCAGGGAAAGGTATCCGCGCTGAAGGGACACCAGATTCTGGCCCTGAACCGAGGGGAGAAGGAAAAGGTTCTGGCTGTCTCGCTTCAGGCTCCGGAGGATCGGATCCTGGGCGTCATCCGGCATGCCGTCATCACCCGGCCGGATGCGCCGACGGCAGGGCTCCTGGAACATGTCTGCGAGGATGCCTACAGCAGGCTGATCGAGCCTGCGATTGAGCGCGAGGTGCGCGGCAGTCTGACGGCGCAGGCGGAGGACGGAGCAATCGATGTCTTTGGGAAGAATCTCCGCCAGCTTCTCATGCAGCCACCGATTGCGGGGCAGACTGTTCTTGGCTGGGATCCGGCATTCCGGACAGGGTGCAAGCTGGCGGTTGTCGACGAAACCGGCAAAGTGCTCGACACGACCGTCGTCTATCCGACCGAGCCGACAACTCCGGCTAAGATTGCGGCAGCGAAGAAAAAGGTTGAAGAACTCATTTCAAAATACCATGTGACGCTCATATCCTGCGGAAATGGAACAGCCTCCAGGGAATCGGAGAAGATTATCGCGGAGATCATCGCGGAGGTGCCGGAGCAGGTGCACTATGCGATTGTCAGCGAGGCAGGGGCGTCGGTATACTCGGCAAGCGAGCTGGCGACGGAGGAATTCCCCACGTTCGATGTTGGACAGAGAAGCGCGGCATCCATCGCCAGACGGCTTCAGGATCCGCTGGCGGAGCTCGTCAAGATTGACCCGAAGTCGATCGGGGTCGGTCAGTACCAGCATGACTGTGACCAGAAGAAGCTGGGCGGAAAGCTGGAAGGTGTGGTCGAGGACTGTGTCAATGAGGTTGGCGTTGACCTGAATACAGCGTCCTGGCCGCTGCTTCTGTACGTGTCCGGCATCACCAAAAAGACGGCGAAGTCGATCGTCAGCTACCGGGAGGAGAACGGGAAATTCGAGGACAGAAAGCAGCTCCTGAAGGTGTCCGGGCTCGGTCCGAAGGCCTTCGAGCAGTGCGCAGGTTTCCTGCGGATCCGGGGCGGTAAGAATCCGCTCGATATGACCGGGGTGCATCCGGAGTCCTATGAGGCGGCAGCCAGGCTGCTGAAGGAATTCGGTTATACCAAGGAGGACGTCGAGAAGGGTCAGATCCGCGATCTTGACAGCCGCATCCGCACGGAGGGCGGCATCGGAAGGCTGGCGGAGCAATTTGGTGTCGGAAAAGAGACACTGGCAGATATCGCGAAGGAGCTGGAGAAGCCGGGGAGGGATCCCCGCTCTGACATGCCGAAGCCGGTCCTCAGATCGGATGTCATGGATATGAAGGATCTGAAACCGGGCATGATTCTCAAGGGCACCGTCCGGAACATTGTGGACTTCGGCGCATTTGTAGACATCGGGGTCCACGAGGACGGTCTGGTGCACATCTCTCAGATGAGTGACCATGGCTTTGTCAAGTCCCCGCTGGATGTTGTCTCAGTCGGAGACATTGTAGATGTGAAGGTGCTGGACGTGGATCTGAACCGGAACCGTATCTCCCTGTCGATGAAGCTCGGAGAACCGGCGGTTCATGGGAAGAAGCAGGATGGGGCGTCATCTGGCGGCCATAAGCAGGAAAAACAGCGCCCGGACAGCCGCCGCGAAGACGAAAGGAACAGCAGACAGCGCCAGAATGGAAGACGCGGGGGTGTAAAGACCGGGATACAGCACCAGAATGACAGGCGTGCAGATGGAAAGAGCGGCGGGCAGCGTCCGGACAGCCGCGAGGAACGGAGCAGCCGGCAGGAGAACGGCGGGCTGGATCTGTCGGCACTGCTCCGGAAGTGGAACTGAATCTGCATAGGCGTGTCCGGCGCCACTTCAGCATTTGACACCCGTTTGGTGCGGTGTTATGGTACGAACAGAAGATAATGATGTCAGGAAATAGAAACCTGGCTGAAGGAAAAGGAAAGGAAATCAGATATGTACGGCAAGATTGCAGTCGTGTATGACGGAGACAGAGATGACATCGTGGATATGGCCGATGCGGTCGCAAAAGGAGCAGAGGATGCCGGCGGGAAGGTTGATATGTTTACCGCTGAGGAGTTTAACACCAATATGGCGGTTTCCTACTCGGGGATTGCACTCGGAACGCCGATGATCAAAAAGGGAGAGGGGCTGAACTGCAGGTTCGGCCGCCTGTACAATGCGCTTAAGCCGAAGCTTCAGGGAAAAAAGGTCGCGCTTTTCACGAACAAGGACGGAGATGACAACTGGATCATCCATCTGGAACGTGATATCCACGGGGCGGGCATCATTCTGGAGACTGCAAGTGTCGTCGCGGACGGGGAGATCACGGATGACATTCTCGCGGAGTGCGAAAGACTCGGACGGGAGATTGTCTGACCAATCTTTATGATGCTTCATATAGCGGCTGTTTTCCTACCTCAGGAGAGGGGAGGCAACCGCTTTTTTTGGCTCATTTTGTACGAAATTGCAGAAGATGCCGGGCTGTATTGTTACCGGCTGAGCTTCTTGAATAACTGACAGGCTCAGGATAGAATGGTGAAAGCAGTATGAAAAGCAGTTTCGATATCCAGAGAGGAGTCCTTTATGGACAGAAAAACGACCCTCCGCGTGGTGCTGGCGCTCATTGTCCTGTCAGCAGCTATTTATCTTCTGCAGGTTCTGATTTTTCATGATGAGCGGACAACCGTCTTCTATCTTCTGCAAGATCTGGCATTTATGCCGGTCACCATCGCCATCGCAACCCTGGTGGTCGGAGAGCTCGTAGAGGAACGCGAGAAGAAAGAGCGGCTCGAAAAGACAAAGATGCTGACAAGTTCATTTTTTACGGGAATCGGCGCTTTCCTGATCCGGGAAATTCTGCAAATGACCGATGCGGATGGTCTTGTATACGAAGTCGTGAAAAATGGTGCGGAGCAGTCCGGGAGGGTTGGAGAAGTCCAAAAACAACTTCAGAGTGTGAAGCTGAACGTTCACATTGATGCTGCCGGTTATACGAAAATTCAGCAGATCATCCGATCCAACCAGACCAATATTCTGGTCATCGCATCCAATCCGCTGATCATCGAGCACGAATGCTTCTCTGAGATGCTCTGGGGCGTGTTCCATCTCATGGATGAATTTCGCCTGCGTGGATCCTGGGATGACCTTTCAGAACAGGATATTGAACATTTCAACCAGGACTTTGAGAAAGTCCTTCGTCTTCTACTCATGAACTGGGTCGGGAATGTACGGTATCTGAAGGAGACCTATCCGGCGTTTTATGCGGCAGCATCGACAAAGATCGAGTGATGCGGGAGCGCCGATGTTATAGAAAAAGATGCAGAGAGCCGGGATCAACGGGCAGAAGGGAGGTGGGCGATGTGAATACCGTGATCGGGATCAAAGCGGCTATGATGGACAGGGCTGGTCAGGAGGACAGGACCATGGAAGAGTACAGTGAGGAGCTTTACGGAATTCTATCCAAAATTGAGGAAGCAAAGGACATGCTGGCGCAGCTGACGGATGAGATGGATGACAAAGATCAAAACACAGAGGATGTGGATGAGGCCATGGATGCGCTGGACGATGCGATCGACATTCTGGGGGATCTGGTGTAATACACAGAACCTTCATAAAAGATGAGTATATTCACTTACAGAACGTATAAGGGAGGTATGACAATGCTGAATCCGAAAGTCAGGGACCTGATCAATACGCAGATCAACAAGGAATTTTATTCTGCATATCTGTATCTGGACTTCGCAAATTATTTTTATGATGAGGGGCTTGATGGCTTTGCGCACTGGTATGACATTCAGGCGCAGGAAGAGCGCGATCATGCGATGCTGATGAGAACCTATCTCCAGAATAACGGAGAACGGGTAGTATTCGAGGCGGTTGACAAGCCGGATAAAAGCTATTCCAGCCCGGAGGATCCGCTGCGTGAGGGCCTGGAGCATGAGCAGTATGTCACGAGCTTGATCAACACCATATACAAGGCTGCACAGGATGTCAATGATTTCCGCACCATGCAGTGTTTCGACTGGTTTGTAAAAGAGCAGGGCGAGGAAGAAAAGAATGCCGATGACCTGATCAAAAAGTACAAGCTGTTTGGCCATGATCCAAAGGGGTTGTATGCGCTGAACCAGGAACTGCTCGGGAGAGTCTACACGGCTCCGTCTCTGGTTCTCTGATGAGCAGGGAAGATGTGATATGCGCTTGCCGCCACGTGACGAAGGGAGATGTCCGGGATGCCATGAAGGCAGGGGCGGACTGTTTCAAGGACGTCCGGAAGGCAACCGGTGCAGGCGGCAAGTGCGGCAAGTGTAAAAAGAAGATCAAGAAGTACATGGACAGGCACCGCGATGCAGATCCCTGAGACATACGCTCACTGGTAAGCTTCGCAAAGCGTTTCCAGAACCTGAATGTACCGCTGTGTCAGCTGCGAGGGACGGATCGAGACCGGCAGAATATAGCCGATTTCCATGAAGTCATCGACCAGGAGTGGACGGGATATGATGTGCGGCCCGTTCAGCTCCTCGCTGATGATCCCGCTGCTGATGGTATATCCGTTGATCCCGACCAGCATGTTGAACAGGGTGGCACGGTCACAGACATAAAGCTCACGATCACAGTCCATGGTACTCAGTATTTCCTCGGAGAAATAGAAGGAGTTGTGGCTGCCCTGCTCGAAGCTGAGGCGCGGATAAGGCTTCAGATCCTCAGGAGTCACGGCGCCTCGGGCAGCGAGTGGATTGTCTTTTCCGATAAAGACATGCGGCCTGGCGATGAAAAGCCGGGTGAAGGAGAGCCCCTGGTCCCGCAGCGTTTTTCGAAGGACGGTCTCGTTGAAGCTGTTCAGATACAGAATCCCGAGCTCACTTCTGAGGTGCGCGACGTCATCGATGATGTCGTATGTCTGTGTTTCCCTCATGTGAAATTCATACTTTGTTCCGGCGTACTCCTTCAGCAGCCGGACAAATGCCTCTACGGCGAATGAGTAATGCTGTGAAGAAACGCAGAAGCGCTGCTTCACAGCATTTTTCTTTTTATATCGTTCCTGGACCAGGCTGGCCTGTTCCAGGATCTGTCTGGCATATCCGAGAAACTCGTCCCCCTCCGGCGTCAGTTCCATCCCTTTTCTTGATCTTGTAAAGATCGGGATATCATATTCTTTCTCAAGCTCGTGGATGGCCGCGGTAAGGCTTGGCTGAGCGATATAGAGCTTTCTCGCGGCCTCCGTGATGCTTCCGGTCTCCGCCACAACGATCAGATATTCCAGCTGTTTCAGTGTCATATATCCCACCCGATTCGAATGCTTTTTTGTCCGGCACTTTTGTCCGGTGCTTCATACAGTCTCTTCGATGATCAGAAGAGAATCGGAACTTCTTCAATCAATAGGTTCAGCATACAGTGTATCATGGTCCATAGATTCTATCTATGGTATTTCAAATGAAACAGGTATTTTACCAGAAAGGATGTCTTTCATATAATCGGGGACAGGATCCAGGAAGAGGGAATACAGCCGCGTGCATGCCAGGTGTTCCTTTTCATTGGAAACAGGAAGAAAGCAAAAAGGAACTGACAGGGGATCGCCAGGAAAACAACAGGAGGACCGGGACAGATGAAGACACTTCAGACACCATTTCGATATGATTATGTAGGAAGCTTTCTCAGACCACAGAAGCTCAAGGAAGCCAGAAGGGCATTTGACACAGGGAGGATCAGCCACGACGACCTGAAGAAGGTTGAGGATGAGGCCATCACGAAGCTGATCGGGAAGCTGAAGGAGCTCGGCTACCCTGTTCTTACGGATGGGGAATTCAGAAGAGCAACCTGGCATCTTGATTTTATGTGGGCATTCGACGGAATCGGACATGAACCGACAAAGACCGGACTTCCATTTCACGGAGAGGCGGCGATGATCGATGACACCTATATTGATGGAAAACTCGGATTGACTGGGGAGCATCCGTTTGTGGAGCACTTCCGGTTTGTAAAACAGTTCGAGGATGAGAATACGGTAGCAAAGCAGACCATCCCGGCGCCGGCGCAGTTCCTCGCGCAGTTCACGATGCCGTTCAACCGGGCTGCCACGCGGGAATCCTACAGTACCGATGAGGAGCTTGAGGATGATATCGTCCGGGTTTATGGCAAGGTGATTCGCGACCTTTATACGGCCGGCTGCCGGAATCTGCAGCTGGACGACTGCACCTGGGGGATGCTGGCGGACAAAATCGGACCGTCTCTGTACGGGACAACAAGGGAAGGAGCACTTGCCATCCAGAAGAAGCACAGGGACATCAACAACAGGGTGATTGCGGAGGCCCCCTCGGATATGATTGTCAATACCCATGTCTGCAGAGGAAACTTCCATTCGACCTTTGCGAACAGCGGGCCATATGACGGTGTGGCGGATATTCTGTTCGGGGAGGAGAACGTCAATGCCTACTATCTTGAGTTTGACGATGAGCGCTCCGGCGGCTTTTCACCGCTGGCAAAGGTGAGCGGAGACAAGAAAGTGGTCCTTGGCCTGGTTACGACAAAATCCCCGAAGCTCGAAAGCAGGCAGGTACTCATCGACAGAATTCATCAGGCGGCAAGATATATCCCGCTTGAAAGGCTCTGCCTGAGCCCGCAGTGCGGCTTCGCCTCATGCGAGATCGGAAATAAGCTGACGCAGGAAGAACAGTGGGCAAAGCTCCGGCTGGTGAAGGAAGTCGCGGAGGAAGTCTGGGGATAAGCAGCCGGCATCATAGTCAAGTTCCTGCTTGACTCTTGTATAATACCAGGGTTTACGATCCTCCCAACAAGCAATAAAGAAGTTCAAGTACACAGTTTCCGGATGACAAAGACGTCTTCTCACATGAGGAGGCGTCTTTTTTGTGAAGGCGGCCGCTCATCATCGAGTGCGGAGCAGGAAATTCCGGAATGTATCGACAGATGGGGAGGTATGTATGGCGGATTCCAGAATTGATTTCATCTATCTCAGCGAGCCGGATATGATCCGGGCGGGCGTGAAGGACATGAAAGCCTGCATTGAGTCGATGGAAGATATGCTTCTGCTTCTGAAGGCAGGCGATTACATGATGGGCGGCGAGAATCACAATTCCCACGGATGCATGGTGATGTTTCCGGATGATCCGAAGTTCCCGGGCATGCCGAAGAATGCGCCGGACAGACGGTTCATGGCGATGCCGGCGTACCTTGGCGGCAAGTACCGGATGGCAGGCGTCAAGTGGTATGGCTCCAACATCGAAAACAAGAAGATCGGTCTTCCCCGCTCGATTCTGACGATGATGCTGAACGACAAGGACACAGGGGCGCCGCTGGCGCTGATGTCTGCAAACCTTCTCTCGGCCTATCGGACTGGCGGGATTCCGGGTGTCGGGGCAAAGTACATGGCGCGGAAGGATTCCGAGACAGCGGCGATCATCGGCCCCGGCGTGATGGGGAAGACGAGTTTTGCAGCATTTGCGGCAACCTGTCCGAACCTCCACAGGGTTCACATCAAGGGAAGGGGCAGGCGCTCAATCGATTCCTTCATCGAATTCGTGAAGAAAGAATATCCGCAGATTGATGAAATCACTGTAGCGGACACCATCGAGGACGCGGTCCGCGGGGCGGACGTCATCTCCTTTACGACCACGGCACTTTGCGGAGATGACCCGGAGATCGTCAATACCTACCCGTATGTGAAGACAGAATGGGTGAAGCCGGGCGCTTTCATCGCGATGCCGAGCGCGGCTAGATTCGACGATGATCTGCTTCTGAAGAGCAAGCTCGTGGTCGACAACCGCAAGCTCTACGACGCCTGGGAGGCGGAATATCCGTATCCGACCTATCCGAAGATGGGCATCATCGGCTGCAGATTCACGGACCTGATCCATGAGGGGAAGATCAGCAGCGGGGACATCACGGATATGACCGATATCATCGAGAAGAAAGCACCCGGCCGGACATCGGATGACCAGATCATCATCTACTCGGTCGGCGGAATGCCCGTCGAGGACGTCGCCTGGGGCTGCAGCGTGTACAGAAGGGCGAAAGAGCTTGGAATCGGTGTAAAGCTGAACCTCTGGGAGAAGCCGGAGATGGCATGACGAGCAACCTGATCACCAGGATCAGCAGACGTTCGGAAAGGTACGGGTTCATAACACGGCAGAGAATGCCGGGAGTCAAGACACGGCAAAAGACCGCCGGGAGGAGATTGGATATGGCTGCTTTATCGAGAATTGAAATCATCTGTGATATGTCCAAGTTTTCAGTGTTGAAGAAGACACTCAGCGAGAACCATGTCGGCGGCATGACATTCACCCAGGTGCTGGGCTGCGGCGTCGAGAAGGGGACCAAGGAGTACGAGGTCGATGAGAATTATGAGATGGAGCTGCTTCCAAAGATCCAGGTCTCTATCGTGGTCCCGTCCGAGCGGGTCAGAAGCCTTACGGACATCATAGAGAAGGCGCTCTACACGGGGCATATCGGAGACGGCAAGATCTTCGTTTATGACGTGACGAATGTGATCCGTGTCCGTACCGGCGACGAGGGCGAACAGGCGCTTTAACGGTTCACTGCTTCAGAGGAAGAACGCTTATGGATGAGAAGAAATTAGGCCTGAGGGACGTGGTGGCTGTTTCTGTAGGACTTGTCATCGCAACCAGCAGTCTTGTCTCCCTCGGGCAGGGCGCCGGGCGGATCGGGGAACTGTTCATTGCCGCGATGATCATCGCCTGCGTCTTCAATATGATCACGATGGCGACGATGGCGGAACTCAACGCACTTATGCCGAATACGACAGGCGGTCTGGCGCAGTACACACTGGCTGGCATCGGCCCCCTTCCGACGATGGTGCTGATGGTCGGCGGTTATTTCGCATCGAACATTCTCTCGAGCGGTGTCGAGGCGTCGATCTTCGCCTATGCGATGGGCGAGGTGATTCCCCTTCCGCTTCCGAACTATTTCTGGACGCTTCTGATCAGCGTGATCATCCTGATCGCGAATCTGAGAGGTGTGGACATGTTCGCGAAGATCCAGAACCTGGTCTGCTATCTTCTGCTGGGGTCGATGCTGATCATGGGCCTGATCGGGGTATTCGGTCTGGGGACGGGAGCGGTCGTCCGGCAGCCGGCCGTCATGAATGCCACACCGAAGAATGTCATCGCGATGACGGCGACGGCCTTCTGGCTGTTCATCGGCGCCGAGTATGCGATTCCGATCTCGAAGGATGTCCGGAATGCAAAGAGAAATGTTCCGCTTGGCATGTTCCTGGGACTCGGGATGATCTGCCTGGTGCAGTCCATCATGGTGCTCGGTTTTCACCGCTATACGAAGTGGTCGGATCTGATGAACTCGGCAGCCCCGCACATGCTTTACGGCAGCAGCCTTCTCGGGATGCCCGGAAAGATCTGGATGGCCTTTGTTGCGGCTCTGGCAGTCATCAGCTCACAGAATTCCAGCGTTCAGGCGCTGTCGGCGATCGCACAGGGCATGACGAAAATGAACATGATGCCGCAGTGTTTCGGCAGAACGAACAGGCATAAGGTACCGTATGTGGGAGTCTGGTTTGTGACAATTGCGATCCTGGTCTGCGGGTATATCAGCCAGGATTCCTCGGAGCGCATCAGCTTTCTCATCCAGGTCGGCTCTGTGTTCTGGATGCTGTCCTACATCGTCGCCCACATCGATCTTCTGGTATTCAGAAAACGTCTGCCGCGTGCGCCGCGCAACTTCAGGGTACCGGGCGGGCCGGTGCTCCCGCTGATCGGGATCAGCGGAATCGTCTATATGATCTGCAACATATCGACTGATTTCCATACCAAAATGATGATCTACCTTGCGACGGGCGTTACATTTGCCATCCTGTCTGTCTGGTCCATCCTGTGGATCAGGTTCCGGATGAAGATGCCGCTGCTCAAGCCGGTTCCGATCAACAAAGTCCTGGCGATGGAAAACTCGATGTTCTACAAGGTCCGGAGAAACAAGGGCCTTTGCAGGTGAAGGAGGAAAACATGGATCGTATTCAAAATCATCCGATACTGGGAGAGAGTCCTGTAGGAAAGAGTGTGACGTTTACCTACGATGGCCGGGAGCTGACCGGATATGAGGGCGAACCGATTGCGATGGCACTGAAGGTCAATGGCATCATGATCCACCGTTACACCGCAAAGCGCCACGAGCCGAGAGGGATCTTCTGTGACATCGGGAGATGTACGGACTGTGTCATGGTGGTGGACGGCCAGCCGAATGTCAGAACCTGCATCACCCCGCTGAGAGCGGGCATGAAAGTCGAGATGCAGTATGGCGCAGGCGCAAAGCCATTTGATGAAGCTGGCGCGGATGCATCTGCGGAGAGTACAGGAAAAGATGCCAGGGAGGAGAAACGCTCATGAAGATCGAGAAAAAAGAGTTCATCGTTGTCGGGGCGGGACCCGCCGGTCTTTCGGCTGCGATCGAAGCTGCCAGCAGGGGTGTTTCGGTGACGGTCTTTGACGAAAATGTCCGTCCGGGCGGTCAGCTGTTCAAGCAGATTCATAAGTTTTTTGGCTCCAAGGAGCACATGGCGAAGATCCGCGGCTTCAGGATCGGCGAGGAGCTTCTGAGGGAAGCGGAGGAAAAAGGCGTCGAGGTCGTGCTCAATGCGACCGTCATCGGGCTGTACCGGGAGAAGGAGATTCAGGTTCAGATCGGAACAGAGGTTCATCACTATAAGGCGGATGCGATTCTGATCGCGGCCGGCGCCTCCGAGAATATGGTGAACTTCCGAGGCTGGACACTTCCGGGCGTGATCGGCGCAGGTGCGGCCCAGACGATGATGAATCTCTATCACGTCAAGCCAGGCAGCCGGATTCTGATGCTGGGTTCCGGCAATGTCGGTCTGGTGGTCTCCTATCAGCTGATGCAGGCGGGCTGCGAGGTTGTGGCGCTGGTGGACGCCGCGCCGAGGATCGGCGGGTACGGTGTCCATGCCAGCAAGGTCGCCAGGTGCGGCGTTCCATTCTATCTCTCCCATACGATCAAGGAAGCAGAGGGAACGGACTGTGTCAGGGGTGTGACAATCGCGAAGATTGACGCAAAATACCAGTTCATTCCGGGAACGGAGAAGCATTTCGATGTCGATACCATCTGCGTGGCAGTCGGCCTCTCCCCGATGACACAGCTGCTCAAGATGGACGGGGTGAAGATGGCGGACACACGCGGCGGATACATTCCGGCCTGCGATGAGACCGGCGCGACATCCATTCCCGGCATCTTTGCGGCAGGGGATGTTGCCGGGATTGAGGAGGCTTCCTCCGCGATGATCGAGGGCCGCATGAGCGGCGAGGCGGCCGCGGCGTACCTCGGCTATGCATCGGCGGATGAGAAGACGCTCCGCGAAAAGGAGCTGGAGGAGTCCCTGGGAGCGCTCAGACAGGGCATGTTCGCGCCGAAGAACCGCGGAAAGAAGCTGGAGAAGACGGACGAGGGCATCGAGCTGTCGGAAATGCTGCTGGAGAAGGGCTACATCGGCGACGATGAGATCAAACGATTCCCCGGCTACCGGACCGAGATCAAGGTTCACCCGGTCCTCGAGTGTACGCAGAATATTCCCTGCAACCCCTGCCAGACGGCGTGCCGGAAGGGCTGCATTTCCATCGGAGACAATATCACGTCGCTGCCGATCTCGGTGAAGGATTCGACCTGCATCGACTGCGGGATGTGTGTTGCCAGCTGTTCGGGGCAGGCGATCTTCCTCGTCTCGGAGAATCCTGAGAAAGGGACGGGAGAGGTGACAATCCCCTATGAGTTCCTGCCGCTGCCCAAAGAGGGTGAAAAAGGATACGGGATTTCCAGGAGCGGGCAGAGGATCTGCGACGCGACGGTCCGGAGGGTCCGGACATCAAAAGCCTATGACGGGACAGCACTCGTGACCATCGAGGTTCCGATCGGTTATACAGATCGTGCCAGATTCTACCGCAAGGCAGATGAGGCGCAGTGAGAGGAGGAGACGCCATGTTTGATATTCAGGAAAAGCTGAAGGAGATCGGTCCATACGTGCCGGAGAGTGACGACGACCTTCTCATCTGCCGGTGCGAGGAAGTGACGAAGGGCGAAATCAGAAAGGCGGTTCACGAGGGCATCACGACGATTGAAGAAATGAGGCGGTTTCTTCGCTGCGGCATGGGGCTGTGCCAGGGCCAGACCTGCGGAACGCTGACCAGACGGCTGGTTGCCAGAGAATTGGGCGTTCCGCAGAGCGAGATGGATGTTGCAACCTCGCGTGCACCGATGCGGCCGGTTGCGATGGAAACCGGCGGGAGAGACCTGGGTGTTGAAAAACCGGCAGCAGGAGGGGACGCAGAATGAAGAAGACGGCGGATGTCATCATCATAGGCGGCGGAATTGTCGGCTGCGCAAGTGCTTACTATCTTGCGAAGGCCGGTGTGAAGGATATCATTGTGCTGGAGGCGAGCCGGTCGATTGGTCATGGCGGCTCAAGCAGAAATGGAGGCGGCGTCCGCCAGTCGGGACGGGACGTGAGAGAGCTTCCGATTGCCATGTGTGCCGTGCAGAAGTTCTGGCCGACCCTGTCGGAGGAGCTTGGCGTCGATACGGAGTATACCAGGCAGGGCAACATCCGGATGGGAAAGACGGAGGCGCACCTGAGAAAGCTGGAGACGCTGACGGAAAACTGCAGGAACATGGGGCTGGATGTGCGCATGGTTGATGGCAAAGAGGTGCATGCGATCAATCCGTATCTCTCAGACCAGGTCATCGGGGCGAGCTTCTGCCCGACAGACGGCCACGCGAATCCGCTGACTACGACGCTTGGCTACTATGTCAGGGCGCTTGAGATGGGCGTCCGGTTCTACACCGATGCGCGCGTCACGGCGCTCGAGAAGGCTCGCGGACATGTGCGGAAGGTCTTGATGGAGGATGGAACCATACTCGAGGCAGATACCATTCTGCTTGCAGCCGGATATGCCAGCCGGAAGATCATGAATACCGTCGGGCTGGAGGTGCCGATGCATGACGAAATCGACTGCTGCCTGGTCACCGAGATGGAGCCAAAGATGTTTCCTCAGATGCTGGGCTGCGCGGATGCGGATTTCTACGGTCATCAGACACGGCATGGCTCCTTCGTGTTCGGCGCAGTCGCCGGTCCCGAGATGCTGATGGACGAGGATACTGATACGGTGAACTTTGCGCACGCGGCGACGCTCGGGGCAAGCTGCCGGGCAATCGAGGGCTATGTGCCGCTGCTGAAGAATGCGAAGATCGTCCGGAGCTGGACGGGCTGGTGCGACTGCACGAGCGACGGCGTCTGTGTCCTGGGACGCCCGGAGGAGACACCCGGACTTGTCCTGGCCTGCGGCTTCAACGGACATGGCTTTGGAACAGCACCCGCCGTTGGATATATGATGGCGCAGACCATCCTCGGCGAGCAGACGCTCATCGACCTGTCGCCGCTTCGCTATGAGCGGTTCCAGGAGATGATCGGGTAAGCAGGGAACGCATAAGAGGTACGCTGCATGTGAGCTGTCTGACCTGATGCTGCAGAATCAGTGGACAGCAGAGCGATGAAGAACTGGCGCAGCCATTATCGGCTGCGCTTCCGGACTTCGACCGGCAGCTGCAGCTCCGTCAGGTACTCGCTCTCGACGTTCGTTTCATACCGGTCGATGTGACAGAATTCCATCGGATCTCCCATGACCGCCATGTGGTGCCGGGAGGCGTAGGCAAAAAGCTTCGGGACCAGCAGCTTTGTCTTCTGGAAACCGCCCCGGTAGCAGACGGACAAGTAGGTGCCGGCCGGCAGCGTATAGTTGCAGTGAAATTTCAGATAGGGCGAGTAGAAGAACACCTTCTTGGTCCTGTAGTCGGTCCCGGCATCATTGTGCGCATGGATATCAAGCATGTAGCAGTCACAGGCCCCGATCGTCGAGATGGTGTCTGTTCTGGAGAGGAGGGACGGATCCCGCTTCTTCATGTCCTTCCAGACCGCGTCTGTGTAGCGGGCAAGCTCCAGATTGATTTCTTCATCCGGCATGTAGGAATCGCGAAGCATCAGTACATGCCGCGCAGGAAGCTCGAGCTCCGAGACAGAGCCGCTGCAGTCCCGCTCCAGGTTCTCCCGGATGGAGCGCAGCCTGCCATCGATATTTGTTTTCTTTTTTTCAAGCACCCGGATCTGGTTCTGGATCCGGGTACTTTCTGTCTCAAGCATCTCTGTGACATGGTGGATGTTCCGGTCTCTCTCGAAGGTCAGAATCTCGTCTGTCGAAAAGCCAAGATCCAGCAGCTCCCGCACCGTATTCATCGTCCGGACATCGTCAATCGTGTAGGTGCGGTAATTGCTGGAGGGATCCCGGACAGGATGAAGGAGTCCGACCTTCTCATAGTACCGGATGGAATCCTGGCCGATATGGAAAAGCCTGGACAGGTCTCCGATTTTGAAACGCGCCTGATTCCCTGACATGGAAAAGTCTGCCTTTCTGTCTGCTCATTTGTATCTATAAGTCCTGATTTCATCTTGTTTTGTATCACAAAAGGAGAAGATTCGGGGGACTGTCACAGGGCTGAAATTTGGATAAGCAGAAGAGTTACTGCTGGTCACCGGTTCCGGCTGCCGAATCATCCGTGACGATATGGCTGGTGCTCTGCCCTTTTGCCAGGAACATGTACCTGTCTGCACGGGCGATAATCGATTTTGTGTTATCCTCCCTGCGCACCACGGTGATACCAATCGCCGCATTGCAGGAGATCCTCTGCCCGTCGACCACGATCTCCGTGCTGTTGGAAAGCTGGAGAAAACGTTCTGCTACGCCATGAATGTCCACAGGCAGCTTGAGCTGCAGGACACCGACAAACTCATCTCCGCCCCAGCGGCAGAAACGATCCGTCCGCCTGCTGAAACGACGAAGCCTGAAACCAAATTCTTTTAACAGGCTGTCTCCCACACTGTGTCCATAAAGATTGTTGATATCATGGAAACGATCCAAGTCAGCAAACAAGACGGCGAAGGGATGGCCGGTACGCTCGTAACGTGCAAGTTCCTCCGCAATGCAGGACTCCATGTACTTTCGATTCGGCAGGCAGGTAAGGGGATCCCTTGTTGCCACCTCGTAGATATCCCGCATCAGATCTTCACCATATGGATCTTCCGTGACCGGAATAAACAGTGCAATAAGCTGCCGGACATTCCCCTGCACATCACTCAGGGGAATCAAGGTATTACGAATCAGAAGGTTATTCCCATCCTTCTTACGCATAAACATCTTCATCGTCTGCACTTGCCTGGAGTGGTATGCTACCATGGCAGGACAGCTTGGGGAGGGGATCTCTTCGCCACTGATAAAAGAGCAGGAAAAAGGAAGATCCACGCACCGTTTTCCGATGACCTCTTCAGGCATATAGCCGATCAGCCTTTCTGCCTCCTGGTTCCAGAACAGCACCTCCTGATCCGGGCGCAGGATATAGCAGCCGAATGGGAGATCGTCCAGAAGACGGAGAAAATCCTCCTGATCGGGAAGGAAGGAGCGGACAAACCTGAGATCTGAATTGATCGATTCCTTTTCGTGATGATTCTCGGCCATTATGAGCGATCCTTTCTCCACTGACTCGTACGGTGATGATATCATATGTTCCGCAAAATCGTTCTTGTATTGTACTCGCACTGGCACCGTTTATCAAGGATTTACGCATTCATGGAATAGCAGATTCTGTTGAAGCAATGTTTGTTTTTGTGGTATAAGCATAGAAAAGACGACTCCTTATTACAGGACGGGCAGGTAGAAAGAGAGGTTGAAAGATGAGGGAATTTTCGGGACAGAAATCAGTGATTACACCGGAGGGCGTTTTTATTATTGGAACCTATGATGAAAACGGGACACCGAATGCCATGAACGCGGCATGGGGCCAGCAGAGTGATTATGGTGAGATCACGCTTTTCCTCGGAAAGCACAAGACAACAGAAAATATCAAGAAGACAAAGGCATTCACGGTTGCCATGGCGACGAAAGATACGGTCGTCATTTCTGATTATTTCGGTATGGAGACCGGCAATAAGGTCAACAAGATCGAGAAAGCCGGAGTGCATGTCCACAAGTCCGCTCATGTGAATGCACCGGTTATTGAGGAGTATCCGCTGACACTGGAATGCGAGCTGAAATCGTGGGACGATGAGACTGGAATTCTGGTTGGAACCATTGTAAGCTCACAGGCAGATGAAAGCATCCTCACAGATGGGAAAGTGGATCTGGATAAGATGCAGCCGATTATGTTTGATATGGCGACGAATACATATCGTGTCATCGGACCGGTCGTGGGAAAAGCATTTCATGACGGACTGCAGCTGAAAGGATAATAAAGTTTACAATTTCATGATCGGGCAAGTCCTGGTGGAAGGAATTCCATCAGGGCTTTTTTAATTGTTGAGCATCGGTGGAGGCATATCCTTCGCACCGGAGACAGAAGCGCTGGAAAGGGGCAGAACGTCTTCTACAGGGAAAGGAGGAATACAGGGGAGGGGATCTCCTCAGGGGTTGCACCTTTTGCAGGGTTCATACCCCATTGAGATCAGGTCATCCCTGGAACCGGTGTACTCCATCTTGTTGGAATCAGACATCTGGCCGACAGAGCTGCAGCCCGGATAATGAAACTTCCCGGTGTTTGTATTGACGATGTACGTCATTGCCGGTCCTCCGGTAGCACTTTCCGGGGCGGATACTATCTGCGGCGATTCTCCGGACGCCTGATCCTGAGGAGTGCTGGCCTGTTTGCTGATACTCTGTGATGCGTCAGAGCTGGCGTCAAGAAGATCATAGGCGTTCATCCCCAGAGCCAGCGCAAGAGCCGCATCAATGCCATCTCCCGGGAGGCTGTGATTCTGCCTGAACGCCGCAGCGGCCGCCGCTGTTCCGCTTCCTGCGATTCCGTCGGGCGAACCGCAGTCATAGCCCTGATCGTTCAGTGCCTTCTGGACGGCCTTGATGACAGAAGGAGAGGAAAAGTTCACGCCATCATATTTGGCAGTTTCACTTCCGGTATAGGGCTTGCCGGAACTGTCGCCGGTTGCATAGTCGATGGAAATGCCTGGCTGGACATTGTAACAGTAAACGTTAAAGGAGACGCCGCTTCCGCTGTCCTCAACGGACTCCGCTTCCATCAGGACTCCCGATGCCAGGAGGTTGCTGTCTTCAAAAATCGGAGTAACGCGGTAGAGCACATGGTTCCCGGTTTCCTTTATATAATCGGCGACCTGGTTCTCATAGGGCAGCATGCCCTCGACGTTCATGTACCGGGTTCCGGTGATCAGGTTCTCTTCATTGGCATTCTCTCCGGACAGCTCGTAGGCAATCAGATGACAGCGGTTATAAAGATAATTGCCATCGATTCCCTCATATTTTACAGTATGCCACCCCGTCGGCTGGACACTTCCAATGGAGCCCCTGGGAGTGTCCGGGAGAAGATCCGGCCCGATGCAGGCGACGGCTTCGCCGCACCGCCCCTCCTCGTCCAGTTCCGAGAAGGTCTCAAAGGAAGAGGATGACAGGTCAGATTCCTGAAAATACGGGATGTTGTCATGGAACTCTGCGGAGGGTGCGGACGAGTAGGCTGGAAGATCATCCTGCGTGATCGTCTGTTCATCCGAGAGAACGGTTGTGATGGCAGCGCCGGCAGGCGCCGCCATCGAGAAACACAGAATCAGCGACAGCAGGAAGGATATTGGCATGTTTTGTCTTTTCATATTCGCACCTCTTTGCGGTTACCTATGTCTGCATCATAGGTCATCTAAACGAACCTGTAAAGATACGAAAGATCAGTGAAAAGCTGCTTGCCGCGGCGATGGAGGAATTTTCATCGAAGGGGTATGACGGTGCGTCAGTGCGACCGAAAACTGAGGAAGGATCTGTCGGAGGAGATGGTGGCGGATGTATTCCGTCAGCTGCAGAATGGTCTGAATGCGGATTTCCGGAACAAGCAGGCTGGAGATTCACGGGAAAAGCTGATTGCACATGAGCTGGCCTGCCAGACTGCCTTGTCTGTGTTTCTGTACGGCGTTCTGGATACAGGCGGACATGCGGCAGATTGATGAGATCTGTCATCGAATCGAGGCACACTGAGTCGAGACATTTTTCTTCCGATTGGAATCGGACTGGTTATGGGATACCCGGCGGGCCTTCTGCTCAGAAAGGTTCGAAAGAAGGCGGGAGTGCTGGCCATTCTTCTTGCAGACATCACGGCGACGGCCGTTGTCGGGATTCTGCTGAATCGCTTTCTGTTTTCGACAATTACACTGAATTATATGCTTATGGGTGTGTCGGCATCCGCTGCATTCTCCAATATGATCGATGAGGCGGAACTTGAAGAATTGACCGACTGGTATGCACCGATTCTTGGAGTCAGCCTTCTGACGGCAATCGTGGATCTGGGGGCACCGCTGGATTACCACCTGATTCTCGGGGCAGGTCTTTATACCTTTGTGTACATTGCGTCTGCAGCGGTAATCAATGAGATCATCGCCGTGATCGCGGCGAAAAAAGGGTTTGAGCTGGCAGGAGAGATTTCATAGATAAAAGATGAACAAGTTCCAAACTAAAACAAAAATCATACTATGAAAAAATATTATAATCAACAACCAATTTTTCCGCCCGTACTCGATTTTCCGTACTACAATGAATTATTTAACTCTGGCATAATGAGATGGAACCAAAGGGATAGGAACGCAGGAGCAGGCAACGCCGCCATTGATATGGCATTTATTATTTATGAGCAATACACCTCTTTTCGAATGTTGGGTCAGACCGCCTGACATGATACACAAAAGCAGGAGTATTGCTCTATTTATGTCCAAATCCCCTGAAATAATAGGCTGATTCAATGGTTTCATGCGTTATACACGGCACGATCCGAGACGTCGGAGAAGAAAAACATGATGATGAAAAAAATATATGCAGCGCTGGCGCTCGCCGGTACGTTTGCAGTCAGCGCAGACCTGTCCGGATGCGCGGAAGAGACGACAAGGTCAGTGTTTGCGGAGCTGGAGGAAGCATACAGCGCCGGGACGTCGGAGGGCGGTGAAGCGGTTTCTGCTGAATCCGCGGACGGGGAATCCGTTTTCTCCGGTGGAACCGGGAGCACAGAGCCGGGCTGGACCCTCATGATCTACCTGTGCGGCTCTGATCTGGAGAGCGAGAACGCCATGGCATCCATGAATCTGGAGGAAATGTGCAGTGCCTCGATTCCGGAGGGTGTCAACGTGCTGGTGGAAACCGGCGGATCTTCTGCCTGGTATTGGGACGGGATCGAAACGGACGTGCTCGGACGTTTCCAGGTCCATGACGGCGTGCTGGAGGAAGTGGAGACGGCGGAGCTGGCATCCATGGGGAATTCCGCTACGCTGACAAATTTCATTCAATGGGGTGTCTCCAACTATCCGTCGGAGCATTACGGTGTGATTCTCTGGGATCACGGCGGCGGGAACGCGGATGGCGTCTGTTATGACGAATTGTATGACGGCGACAACCTGACGCTGCCGGAACTTGGGTCAGCCCTTCGCGATGCAGACAGCATGCTGGATTTCATCGGCTTTGACGCCTGTCTGATGGCGAGCATGGAGACAGCCTCCGCGGTCAGCGGGACCGGATATTATATGGTGGCTTCAGAGGAGACAGAGCCCGGACTGGGATGGGATTACGAGGCGATGCTGAATGCGCTCGGAGAGAATCCTTCCATGAAGGGAGATGAGCTGGGGCAGATCGTCTGCGATGCTTTTCTGGAAAAATGCACGAGACTCGACTGCGCCGATGAGGCGACGCTTTCCGTGATTGATCTCTCTCAGACAGGAAAACTGGATGCCGCTTTCGATGAATACACCGGCGGCATGGCGCTGGCGGCGAACGATGTGCGGACGCTGAACAGTGTGGCTTCCGGCGCGGACAGGACAGAGTCCTATGGCGGCAATACAGACACAGAGGGTTACTGCAACATGATCGACCTGGCGGATCTTGTGACCAACACGCAGGACTACGTGCAGACGGACGGCACTGCTCTTCTGTCGGCAATCGACGAGGCGGTCGTCTACAGCGTACACGGTCCGGGAAGAGAGAATGCCAACGGCATTTCGGTCTTTTATCCGATTGGCGCGACAGAGGATGAGCTGTCGATGTACATGGAAGATTCAGATCATACGCCGTATCTGCAGTATATCGCAGCAGTCACGGACACCTACGGCGATGTGGACTGGCAGGCGGCCTGGACGGAATACGACTCGTCTGGTGCCGAGTCAAATTCATCGGGGGACGGTGCTTTCTGGCAGGATATGCAGGAGCAGCTGACAGAGCTGCAGCCTGTGACAGGAAGCGACTTCGATGTACAGTTTTCGCAGTCGGTTGGCGAGGACGGATACCTGAATCTCTCGATTACCTCGGGACTGGAGGCAGTGAAGTCCGTCCATTTCCTTCTGCTGTATATGCCGGACGGACAGGAGGACGGATCATCTTCCGAATATGTCTACCTCGGTGAGGATAACGACATCAATGGCGACTGGGAAAACGGCACATTCCAGGATAATTTCTGGGGGCAGTGGATGACGATCGGCGGTGAATTTGTGAATGCTGAGTTGATTGAGGAAACAGACTATTACAATCTGTATTCCATCCCGGCGAAGGTGAACGGACAGGAAACCAATCTTCACGCCATTTATGATTATTCTGCGGAGAAATATCGGGTACTTGGCACGTATGACGGCATCACAGACAGCGGAGATGCGTCCGGCAGTAAGACAAGCCGGGGCATCACTCCGCTGCAGGCAGGCGATGAGGTCGTTTTCCTGCTGCCGGCCTATGAGGCTGATGCGGACGAGGACGCCTGGTATACCACCGACGCGGTGACATGGTCGGAGGATGTGGTCATGCAGAACGAGGATATGGGTGATGGCTTCTACATGTACATGTTTGAAATCAAAGACATCTTCGGCGTGGAGTATGACACGGAACCGGTTGTCATGGAGGCTGCGGGCGATACCATTTATCCGATCATGGAGTGATGCGTCCGTGTAAATAGCCAAAACTTCCCGCACCGGAAAGGCGAATCCTACCCTCTTGACCTTATACCAGATATAGACTATAGAGTATTACTTATCAGGTGATCATCATTGTATCAGCTATATGTTTATGCATCGTATCAAAGAAGGAGGAGCGTTAATGGGAAAAAAGGTGCTCATTCAAAACGCACGTGCCATCGTGACCTGTGATCAAAACGACACAGTCTGCAGGAATGCCGATATTCTGGTGAATGGACCGGAAATTGAATCCATCGGGCCTTCGCTCAGCGGAACGGAACAGGCTGAAGGCGCGGAGGTGATTGATGCGACCGGTATGCTGATCTATCCGGGACTCATCAATACGCATCATCATTTCTTTCAGACATTTGTCAGGAATCTGATCACGATTGACTATGCGAATATGACTGTGCCTGAATGGATCGCGAAGATCTATAAAATCTTTCAGGCGATCGATGATGATGTGATCTATTACTCTTCGCTGACTGCGATGGCGGATCTGATCAAGCACGGCTGTACGGCGGCTTTTGACCATCAATACTGCTACACGGATAGAACAGGCAAGCGGCCTGTAGACCGGCAGATGGAAGCAGCGGATCTCCTCGGAATCCGATATCATGCGGGAAGGGGAACGAATACGCTTCCGCCTGAGTCCGGCAGCGACATGCCCGTGAATATGGTGGAAACAACAGAAGAGTTCCTTGATGACTGTGAGCGGCTGAGAAAGCGATATCATGATCCCCGGCCCTTTTCGATGCATCAGATCGTTCCGTCTCCGTGTCAGCCCATGAATTGCAGAAAAGAGACATTCGTTGAAACGGTGAAATACTGCAGGGAGAACGGACTCCGGATGCATACGCATCTGGGTGAAGGCGAGAACGAAGTGATGGTCCGGAGGTGGGGCAAGCGTACGCTGGAGTGGGCGGAGGAAATCGGATTTGTGGGTCCCGATGTATGGATCGCCCATGCATGGGAACTTACGCCGGAAGAGTGGAAAACACTCGCAAGGACGGGAACAGGTGTTTCGCATTGCCCGACGCCGGCACTGCTGGGAGGATTCCCGATTCTGCCGATTAAAGATATGCAGGAAGCAGGAGTCAATATCAGCCTGGGATGCGATGGTTCGGCAACAAATGATGGATCAAGTCTTCTTGATTCTATGAGACTTGGATGGATGGCGCAGTCGTACTTCAGCAAGAGCCGCGGAGGGGCGATCTCTCCGTATGATATGCTCAAGATCGCGACCGTAAACGGGGCGAAAACGCTTGGACGTGACGATCTTGGAAGTCTGGAACCTCATAAAGCAGCAGATCTCTTTATGATCGATTCTGCGAAGCTCGAGCTTACAGGGGCTATCCATGACCCGAAGAATCTTCTCGCTCGCTGCGGTGTGACAGGATATACGGATCTTACCATGGTCAATGGCCGTGTGGTCTGGCGTAACGGCACGTTGACAGGCGTTGATGAAGAAAAACTTTCTGCTGAGGGAGAAAAAGTATTCGACCGGGTTATCAAAGAACCGTTTCACACGTTCTATTCAGTTTCCTGAATGGGAAAATGGATCCGTACAGGCAAAAATAATAAAGGCATCGGTGACAGACATCCCGAACTTGCTATATAGGCTCTCGGAATCGGATTTGAATGCAGGATCAATAATGTGCGTCTCCAGATTGCTCAGGGACAAAACTGATCACAATAGACAGGAATCAGGAATACAGCAAAACAATCGGAATCGAGGACGCATCCCGCTATCGATCTGAAGCTGCCTATGAGGAGAAAGAGGTAGAAAACCATGTTGAGCATTCTGGCACTTATTTTTATCATGATCGGGCTGTTTAAGCTTACGGGATTGTTTTTCCGGGCTGTCGGCACACTGCTCGGATGGATTTTCGGAGGTATCGGCTGGCTGTTTTTGGCCGGGCTTGCAGTGACGGTCTTCGGTCTGGCACTGATTGCAGTTCCCGTAGTTCTTGTTATCGGCCTTGTTGCATTGATCGCAGCAGCGGTATCCTGATGTGGAGGATAAGGCAATGAATGAAGTTTATGACAGGAATAAAGAGATACGAGAAGCAATCCGGGCCGGAGAACGTGCGCTGGACAGCCTGAAGGAAGCAGATCGGCAGCTGAGCAGTGCCGGAACCTGGGGATTGATTGATATTTTCGGCGGCAACACATTCTCCGGTCTGATGAAGCATATGAGGGTAAACAACGCCAGCCGTTACGTGGATGATGCGAGACGAGATATGGCGGCGTTCCGGGATGAGCTTGGTGACATTCGCGATCTTGAAAATTTGAATGTAGACATTGACGGGTTCCTTACCTTTGCAGATTTCTTCTTTGATGGATTTGTGGCAGACATCTTCGTTCAGTCAAAGATCCGAAAGGGACAACAGCAGGTGAGAGAGGCAATCCGGAGAGTGGAAGATATACTGTCTTCTTTGCGTAAATACTAAATAGATTCGTAAACCTATTTAGAGAGCAATGAACCTGTGCATAAGGAGAAGTTTGAAGGTATACTTTCTGAAATGAAGGAGGCAGGAGAATTCAAGCGCATCAAATACCGCCTCGGTTATTGTAATTATTGCTTTGAACTTTGGATGGTACTCCACAAGCGGGCATGTAATGGACCGCTCAGTCATAGAAGCCAGTATCTGGGGCCGATCAACCAGGCGTTTGGAGAGCATTTTGAGAACCTGGATCAGTACAAACATGAGAATGATTTTAAGAGATGTCTTTCCGGTATCACGGTCGAAGATGTGAAAAATGCGGTAAAACGCGCAGACATAATAACTGAGGATAACAGCAAGAACGGAAATAAGCTTATAGAATACAAAGGATGATCGAGTAGTAACGGGCTTTGTGCGGCGGTATATACCTGATTTTTTGTGCCCCACTACGGGTTAACTACTGAAGCGGGGAGGAAAAATCGGAGGTGTGATCATGAATAATATTGAAATAAGGACGCTTTTAAGGACACGTTATTTCAGAAAATTGCTTGATTTCTGAAATAATAGGCCTATAATTTAGTCGCTATTTCAAAATAACAAGGAGAATAACATATGAACCGTGCAGGAGCATACGTAAATAATATAACAGGTAATGCGACATACCAATCCTTTCAGCCTGCTCCTTTGCCGCCTGAGTCATTGGAACTAAACAGCGATTCTGTACAGCTTCTGATCGAGGCCAATCGGGAGTTGGCAAAACTGAATACTGCCGCCAGTCTGATTCCAAGCACAGACCTGTTTGTGTCTATGTACGTGCGTAAAGAAGCACTCATGACATCCCAAATTGAGGGGACACAATGCACTTTGGATGATATTCTGGATCCCGATATGGATACCAACGTAAATCTGGATGTTGGTGATGTAGTCAATTATGTAAATGCTGCACAATATGCTATTATTCACATGCAAGAACTGCCGCTGTGCAATCGTTTGCTTCGGGAAACGCATGCAATATTAATGGCCGGCGTTCGCGGCCAGGAAAAGAATCCCGGTGAGTTCCGCCGCTCGCAAAATTGGATCGGTCCAGCAGGCTGTACATTGAAAGATGCCCGTTACATTCCTCCAAATGTAGAGGATATGAACGAGGCCATGCCCGCCCTGGAAAAGTATATGAACGAAGATAAGCGGTATGACTGCGGTTACATTGAAGCTGTTGTCATCTGTGCCGAACACATGAATCTAAAAATTCTCTGTGGATAATGATTTTCTCATTGATTTGTTCCTTTCGCCTGTCATCAGACATCAGTCCATGATTTTCAGTGTGCCTTTGTGAAGAAGTTCAGCCCTTTTACCGCGCGCATTCTCATCCGGCCAGGTCATAAAGGCATAAACCCTGCCATTTGCAAAATCTGCAATCTGGGATACTACAAGACCGGACTCCTCAATCCAGTTGACCATGTATTTTCCATCGCCGAGGTCATAAGAAGTATACGGCTCGTCCTCATGTGCCGGAGCGCCCTCGGCGATCTTTGAGAGTGCGTCCCAATGCAGTTTATTCTCACTGAGATAGGTAATTACAAAGTGGTAGCCTGTCTCATAATCTACATCGACCTTTTTCCCCTTAGTAAATTCATAAATAGACATCTTTGTTTTCTCCTTTGTTGATGTTA
>NZ_JBQKGW010000012.1:0-90457 GCF_052118625.1 Porcincola sp. LCP21S3_C12
CACGGCATAAAGCAATCCGATGTAAAATCCATCAGAATAATTTATGCTGTGCCTCTTTTTAATTTGATTGAATGTGGTATGGTTTAGGACCAGATAAAATGCGGGATAACAGCCCATGAACAGACCGATTATCTGCTGAGCTATCCGGATGAAAAAAGTTTTAACGCGGAGCAGGAGGCAGGCTATCTGGAAGAAAAGATGAACAGTCCGGACGAGATAGAGCTTGCAGCCATCATTGATGGGAAGATTGTGGGA
Organism: Porcincola sp. LCP21S3_C12; assembly: GCF_052118625.1. NCBI lineage: Bacteria > Bacillati > Bacillota > Clostridia > Lachnospirales > Lachnospiraceae > Porcincola > Porcincola sp. LCP21S3_C12. The sequence continues at coordinate 256 of NZ_JBQKGW010000012.1, forward strand.
ATCGCAGGAATTGGGGTTGTCGGGAGAAAGTACAAGGTCAGGCATCGGGCTGATTTTGGTATCAGTGTTTTGAAGGAATACTGGGGACTTGGTCTGGGGAGAATCCTTACGAAGGCTTGTATTCAATGTGCCCGGAAGACCGGCTATCAGCAGCTGGAACTGAATGTAGTGGCAGAGAACGAAAGGGCGGTCTCCTTGTATCGAAGTGTGGGATTTCAGGAATTCGGACGGAATCCCAGAGGATTCAATTCGAGGTTTTCGGGCTATCAGGAGCTTGTGTATATGCTTCTGGAGCTTGACAATATTTAAGTTCAATCCTTGAGGAGGATAAAAAGATGGCACTGAATCCCAAAAGCCTTTTAAAGGCAAAAGAGAGGCTTCATATTTTCAGAGAGCAGCATCCGAAGATCGTCAGTTTCGGGAAGACGTTGAATGAGCATGCGATTCAGCCTGGGACGATCTTTGAGATCACTGCAACGACACCTGAGGGGAAGAGCTATACTGCAAGTATGAGGCTGACACCCGAGGATGTGGAGTCGCTTCGGCTTTTCGTGAAATAAACCAACAGGAAGGCCTGACGCCAGGGTGTCACAGACTGGGCGGGTGACAAATTTGTCACCTGTCCAGTCATTTTTATGTCATTTCTCCCTGCTAGACTGTAGCTGTAAAAAAGAGGGCAGAAGGAAAACAGACAAGGCTCGGAACGATACCTGGAGAGGAAGAGGGATATGGATATATTGAAGTGCAGCAATCTGACGCGTGTGTACGGAAGAGGAGACGGGAAAACTGTCGCCCTGGACCATGTCAGTTTCTCGGTTCAGAAGGGCGAGTTTGTGGCGATTGTAGGCCCTTCCGGGTCCGGGAAGTCTACGCTTCTGCATCTCCTTGGTGGGGTGGATCACCCGAGCGGGGGAACGGTTGAGGTCGGGGGAACCGATTTGTATACCCTGGATGAAGACAGGCTGGCGATTTTCCGAAGGCGGCATATCGGGCTGGTCTATCAGTTTTACAATCTGATTCCGGTTCTGACGGCGGAGGAGAACATTGTTCTTCCATATCTTCTTGATGGAAGAAAAGTCGATGCGGAGCGACTGGACGAAATCCTTTCCTACCTCCACCTGGAGGACAGACGGACGCACCTCCCATCGCAGCTGTCCGGCGGACAGCAGCAGCGCGTCTCCATCGGGAGGGCGCTTTTCACGCACCCGTCTCTTCTTTTGTGTGATGAGCCGACCGGGAACCTGGATCGGAAAAACAGTGAGGAGATTGTATCCCTGTTGAAGGAGTCTAACCAGCGGTTTGATCAGACGGTCATTCTGATCACACATGATGAGCAGATTGCGCTTCAGGCAGACCGGATGCTCTATATGGAGGATGGGCAGATTCTCAGGGATGAGAGGATCCGCCGTCCATATGTCCAGCCATCTGCGGACTCTGACAGCAGGATTTCTGATGTACGCGCGGCGGATGAGACTTCGGAACGGTCTTCGGGTACGGAGCTTCTGAAGCAGGAGGGAGGCGCAGGCAGTGATGAGCAGAAATAATGCGGTTTTTCTTGTTACCAGGCGTTACATGCAGAAGAACCGGAAAAGGAATGTGCTCTATATCTTGAGTCTGTCCTTATGCATTGCGCTGCTTGTCTGTGTGTTCATCGGGCGGGATACAGCGATCCGGTACATGGCAGATGTTACAGCCGCAGGCAGCGGGAAGTGGCACATCGCGTTCAGTAATGTGCGCGAGGGGGAATACGGAAAGATCACTTCCTACCCATTTGTCAGGCGGACAGGCATCTCCGGTAATGAGGGAGATACAGTTTTTTTGCAGAGCGGCAACCCGGAGCGTCCGTTTCTGAATATCCGGCTGTACAATGCTTCCATGTTCAGCATGGCGAATATCCATGTGACAGAGGGCAGGCTCCCGCAGAAGGAAGGGGAGGCTGTGCTCTCCAGGACAGCGTTGGATGATGGCGGAACCATCGCGCTGGGAGACACCATCAAGGTGCGGACATTCAGAAGGTTCATCCACAATTTCAGCGACACAGACCTGGTATTTCCATTTCTGGAGCTTCAGATCAAGGCAGGACAGACCGTGAAGGTCGGAGATTCCTTCGGGTATTTTCCGGAAGGAGATTCATTTTATGAAGAGTGCCAGGAGATCCATGTACCAACCGGATACGAAACAACGCTCAAGGTGGTCGGATTTGTGGAGGCCCCTTATTATGAGAATGCAGGGCAGGCTGCCTACACAGCGCTGGCTTATCTGCCGGAAAGAAGCACAATTGAACCGGCCGACGGCAGCATCGGGAAGGTTACCGTCAGCGCAGAGCTGACGGACGGCTCACTCAACTCAGGTGCGGTGAGCGGACTTCGCAGTCAGCTGGAAGAGAAGTGGGGAGACAGAGTAACCTTCAATGACAAGGTTCTTTCCTCCTTCGGAATGTCGGGGGATTCGACGATTGACAAGATCATTGTGGCAGCGCAGATTTTCTTTGTGATTTTCATATTTGCAGCGACAATGATCCTGATCAGCAACATATTCAATATTTCATATGAGCAGAGGTGCCGTTATCTTGGCATGTTGTCATCCGCCGGAGCGACTGCACGGCAGAAGCGGAGCAGTGTCTACTATGAAGCTCTTCTTCTGCTGGTGCCGTCCCTGCCGCTTGGATTTTTCAGCGGACTTCTGTTTGTCTGGGGTGGAGTCCGGATTCTGAAACCGATCACGGAGATGATGCAGCAGGGGGCAGCCCTGGCGATTTTGTCTGACGTCCCGGTGTGCCTGGATGTCAGAACGGGGGCGGTTTCCCTGGTCATCTGCTGCAGCGTGGGGATCGTCCTGCTCAGCGCCCTCCGGCCGGCAGCAAGGATCGGGAAAGTCGGTCCGATTGAAAGTATCAGAGGAATAGAGGAAGCTGCAGGCGGCAGGAGAGCACGGGGCCTACGGGGAGCGCTGGGAAACCGGAGGATTGTGCGCGGGAAGAAGTCCTGCATCAGAGAATCCGGCATCAGGCTGCTGACAAGGGGATTCTTCCGGCATGAAAAACAGCAGCAGGGAAGCATCGTCCGTGCGCTTGCAGTGTTTTTTGCGATCATCATGACGGTCTCCTACGCCGGAACCGGCGTGGTTCAGATGGTTGATTATAAGCTGAACCGGTCATCTGACGAAGTGGTCGGCGATGAGCTGAAGCGAAAGTGGACCATTGTGTCTGATGGGGATGAGTCTGCAGATATGGACCAGGTTTACAGCCAGCTGAAGAAGACGGCTGGAATCCGGAATCTTGTCCGCTATGATGAGTGCACGCCGGGTGTTTTTACAGCTGATCAGAACCTGTATTCGCAGGAATACTGGAATGCCCTCTACCAGGTTCTGAAGCAGTACGGGGTCTCGAAGAAGGCATTCATGCGGGACTATTACCAGAAAGATGTTTTCGGGACAGTATCCGTTCTGGCGCTCGATGACAGGGAATTCGACAAGTTGCTGAAGGCGGTCGGAGGGGACACGGAAACAGACGGGGACAATCAGACGGATTCCCGCGCGGAAACTGAAAAGGAAGTATCCTGTATTCTGTGCAGTTCCGGCAACCTGTCGACAGACAGTTATCAGATCTGGGGGAAAAAGCCGTCCGGATACAAATATGTGGAAATCTCCCGTATGACAGATAAGAATGTTGGAGACCGGATTCAGACCACACTTACCGGAGACGATGGAAAAGACCATTCCGTCTCCTTCTGGATCGCGGGAATCGGAGACATGAAGCAGGTCTCAGGATGGCTGAAAATCAACGATGGGCAGTATATCCGGCTATTTGTACGGGAGAGTCTTGTGAAATGGGCAAACCGGAGACTGAAACAGGCGTTCTCAACGGCGATCAGCTTTGATGCCGGAAAGGAGGCGGAGCCGGTGCTCTCGCAGATCGAGTCGGCAAAGCATCTGGAGCTGGTTGATTCAGGGAGTCTTGAAAGCGGTTCCTTCCTGGAGATGGTGGCGAAGATGATCCGCACGCTGATGCTTCTGTTTCTGTTCTTCAGCTGCCTGATCTGCTTTCTGAATGTCTACAATTCTGTCTGCAGTCTCTTCGTGGTGCGGAGAAGGCAGAATGCGATGCTGCGGTCAGTGGGCATGACGAGAAGGGAGATGCGCCAGCTGACGCTGCGGGAGTTTTCGGGGCTGCTCCTCGAGGCATTCCTGGTGGCAATGCCGGTCTCAGCTGCCTTATGCCTGGTTTTTAAAAGGGTGATCATGGAGGCATTTGGCAGATTTTCGATTCCGGTTCCGTATGGTATGATTGGCCTGATGATACTTGCGACAGCGGTGGTTGTCCTCTGTATTGCTCAAGGCAGATGCAGGAAGGAAGCCGCCACAGACATCATTGAGGAAATCAAGACGGAGAGCATATGATCCTGATTGTGGAAGATGACCGGATGCTGATGATGGGACTGCAGGTTGCCCTGAAGACAAAGGGCAGCCAGGTTCTTCCGGCCGGTTCTGTGAGGGAGGCCTTGTCTGTGTATGATCAACAGGCGGACAGCATCGATTTTGTACTGCTGGACATGAGGCTTCCGGATGGAACCGGCATGGAGGTCTGCAGGCATATCAGACGCAGGTCATCTGTCCCGATCATCTTTCTGACAGCGTGTGATGACGAGAAAAATGCGGTTGAGGCACTGGGCAGCGGTGGAGACGACTACATTACAAAGCCGTTTCATCTCCGGGAACTGCTTGCGAGGATGGATGCCATCCGGCGCAGAATCGTGCCGCATGGGGAGAAAAAGACGATCTTCCGGGTCGGGGAGAATGTGATCGATATCCGGAAGGGAAAAGTCGAAAGGCAGGGAAAGGAGATCATGCTTTCGGCAGTCGAGTACAGGCTGCTTCTGGTATTCCTTCAAAACCGCGGACAGCTGCTCAGACGGAACCAGATCCTCTCTTTCCTGTGGGATGATGGGGGCAACTTCGTGAATGACAATACGCTGACGGTTTATATCAGGCGGCTGAGGCAGAAGCTGGATGATGAGAGCGGGCAGCAGATCGAAACGGTGCGCGGCATGGGATACCGGCTTCGGGAAGATTCCTGAGCCAGTGGTGCGGATGCCGGCTTCAGAATCAGGAAAGTCGTGACGGAGAGAACCATAAAGGGGCGTGCCACAGGCGGGAAGAATCCCGGAGCTGCAACGTGGGGATGCAGACAGAGAGGGGCAGGAGATGTCTGTGCTTTGGGTTGGCCTGTTTTCAGGTGCCTTACTGATTGTGATGACGCTGGCTGTCAGGGAACTGGTCAGACTTCGGCAAATCAAGAGAGAAATCAGAGAACTGACGGCTTACACGGAGCAGGTGCAGGATAAAACGCAGCTGCCTTCTATGGAAACGATGCAGGAGGGGGACGTCAGAGTCCTACAGAGTGAGGTATACAAGCTTGCAGCGTCGCTGCATGAGCAGTATACCAGGGAAAAGGCGCGCAGCGGGTATCTTGCTGAGATGCTTGAAAACATCTCTCATCAGATGAAGACCCCGCTGTCAGTCATTACCCTCATGAGTGAGAACCTGATGGGAGATGAACTGGATAAGGAGACAAGGGACAGCTGCGTCCGTTCGATTCATGAAAGCGCGGATCATCTGAACTGGCTGGTTCATACCCTCCTGGCGATTGCACAGATGGACGCAGGGGCGATTGCCTTTCGCCGGGAGACCGTCAGCCTGGCAGTGCTTCTGGCGTCTGTGCTTCAGGATCTTTCTGTCTATGCAGAGCTGAATGGGACAGCGCTGAAGATGAATGTCCCGGGAAATGTATCGATCATTACGGATTCCAGATGGACGAAAGAGGCACTGAGTAACATCATTCGCAATGCAATCGAGCATACGCCAGGCGGAACGGTCCGAATCAGGGCCAGTCAGTCTGTGGTTGCAGTGGATCTGAATATCTGTGACAACGGATGCGGCATATCGGAAGGAGATCTGCCTCATATTTTTGAACGGTTCTATAAGGGAAAGCAGGCCTCTCCGGACAGCGCCGGGATCGGCCTGTCGCTGGCGAAGGAAGTGATTCAGAAGCAGAACGGCAGCATCGAGGTTTCAGGAGCGGAAGGAGAAGGCACAGCATTCCATATCCGGTTCTTCCGGACAGGGACGCTGTAAGAGGAAGGCGGAACCCGGGGATCCGCGTGTTCTGAATCTGGCATGTATTGTAATCCGGGTCAGGCTCGCTCCTTCAGCCTGATCTGACGCTGGAGAGACCGCTTTCGCAGGTGTTCAGAAAAAGTTCGAGTGCGGAGGACTGATAGGCAGTTTTCCGGGTGACAGCACAGACAGTTGAGCTGATTGCCGGGCGGATTGTCCGCCGGATCCACAGCGAGGAGGCTGAGGGCTCCGGCAGATGATCTGCGTGCACCGGGGCAGGGACTCCTCCTGCAGAGAATGGATTTACATCCTGAACGGATGGATCATTGAATGCAGACGGTCTGGAGAGCCTGCTCCCGGAATTAAGCGTGTAGGTGGCGGAGAGCGGAACGATTGCATATCCGAGTCCGGCCTTTGCCCAGGAGATACAGGTTCTCGCGTCGTCAGCAATGCAGTAGTAATGCGGTACATCTCCGGTCTCGGCGAAGCGGGTATCCAGCAGCTGTTTCCACCTTCTGTAGATGATCAGGGGAAGCGGGCGGAGAGCTTCCAGAGAGATGTCATCCGGGGTGGCATGGCCGCTTTCCTGCGCGGATTCCCGATCCCTGCAGGGTCGTGCATCTGAGACTGCGCGTCCGCAGTCTGACAGTCCGGTCTGTATGCTGACAGCGCAGAGGAACTCCGCATCAAGCTCCCGGATCTCGTAGGAAGGCTCCCGGGTAAAGGGAGTCCGCACAAGTGCCAGATCCAGCAGGTCCGAATCGAGCCGGGACAGAAGCTCATAGGTATTGGCCTCTGTCAGTTCAAAGTGGACATCCGGATACAGGGCAGAAAAGGGTCTGACATACCGCTGCAGCAGGTGTTCTGATGCGGAGGAGATGACGCCGAGCCGGATTGTTCCGCTCTTTCCCATCCTTAGGTCTTTCAGTTCTTTTTCTGTAGCGTCTGCAAGCTGGAGCATATTTTTTGCCCGGCGGTAAAAAAAGTCTCCTGTATCTGTCATCCGGACATGTCTGGGGCCTCTGATCAAAAGCGGGGCGCCGATCTCTTCCTCCAGCTGCCGGATCTGAGCGCTCAGGGGCGGCTGCGTCATGTTCAGCTTTCTGGCAGCAGCCTGAAAGGTCCTTCTTCAACGATCACCGTATAGTACAACATCTGTTTCAGTTCCATGATTTTCTCTCGGATCGATTCGGTCGCTTTCATCATACAATACGAATTTCATATCATTATAATATAAAATCAATATTATTCATATAGATTGTATGGTGGTACGATGAGAGGGCAGCAAAAGAACAGCGCTGCAAAAGGCGTATCAAAGAAAGGAACAGTATGAAATCGCTGCTTGTTTATCTGAAAAAGTATCGAAAGGAATCGATACTGGCACCACTGTTCAAGATGCTGGAGGCGACATTCGAGCTCCTGGTCCCGCTTGTCATGGCGGCTGTCATCGACACCGGAATCCGGAACCATGACCGTCACTATGTCATTTCCATGTGCCTTGTACTGATTCTTCTTGGAGTTGTAGGACTGGCAGCTTCTATTACCGCGCAGTATTTTGCGGCAAAGGCGGCAACCGGGTTCGCCGGGGCGCTGCGCCATGCGCTTTTTGACAAGATCCAGAGCCTGACCTTCTCACAGATGGATACATTCGGGACGGATACGCTGATCACGCGTCTGACAAGTGATGTCAACCAGGTTCAGAACGGCGTCAACCTGTTTCTGCGTCTGTTTCTGCGTTCGCCCTTTGTGGTGTTTGGGGCAATGATCATGGCTTTCACGGTTGACGCACGCTCAGCTATGCTCTTTGTAATCACCATTCCGATTCTGTCCGTTGTGGTTTTCGGTATCATGCTGGCGACCATGCCGCTTTACAAGGGTGTACAGGCCAATCTGGACCGGATAATGACGAGTACGCGGGAGAATCTGACAGGTGTCCGGGTGATACGGGCGTTCCGGAAAGAGCCGGACGAGACAAGACGGTTCCGGGAAAACAACGGGACGCTTGCGGCCTCCCAGAAATTTGTCGGACGTATATCAGGGCTGATGAATCCGGTGACCTATGTCATCATCAATCTTTCAACCTGCGCGCTGATCTATGTCGGTGCGGTCCGGATTGATACAGGAATCCTGAAGGCCGGACAGGTTGTCGCGCTGCTGAACTATATGTCCCAGATCCTCATCGAGCTGATCAAGCTGGCCAATCTGATCATTCAGATGACAAAGGCGGCAGCTTGCGGCGATCGGATCGCGGCGGTCCTGGCTGTGCAGCCTGACATGAAGAATGGCGAGCAGAAGCTCTCCGCCGTGGAAGATGATAGACCGGCTGTCGCTTTCCGGGATGTATCGCTCTCCTATAAGGGAAGCGCAGGGCGTGCGCTGGAGCATATTTCATTTGAAGCAAGGAAAGGACAGACCGTCGGAATCATCGGCGGAACCGGGAGCGGAAAGTCTTCACTTGTGAACCTGATTCCGCGTTTTTATGATGTGTCGGAAGGAGAGGTGGATGTCTTCGGAACCGATGTCCGGAAACTGGATACTGCCTCTCTCAGAGATCATGTCGGAATTGTGCTCCAGAAGGCAGAGCTGTTCAAGGGAAGCATCGCGGATAATCTCCGATGGGGGAACGCGGAGGCGCAGAGCCAGGACTTTGAACAGGCACTTGAAATCTCTCAGGCGAAGGAATATGTGGACAAAAAGCCGGGTGGTGTCGGGTATATGCTGGAACAGAACGGCAGAAATCTGTCAGGCGGGCAGCGGCAGCGCCTGACGATCGCACGCGCACTGATGAAAAAGCCGGACATCCTGATTCTGGATGACAGCGCATCTGCGCTTGATTTCGCGACGGATGCAAAGCTCCGCATGGCCATCCGGAAAATGAGCCATTCGATGACAACGTTTATTGTCTCCCAGCGTGCCGCTTCTGTGCAGTACGCAGACCTGATTCTGGTCCTGGACGACGGAAAGCTGGTCGGGAAAGGGACACATGAAGAGCTTCTGAGATCCAATGAAGTGTACCAGGAAATCTATTATTCGCAGTTCCCGAAGGAGGCCGCCCATGCGTAAACAGGAAAAGAAGGAAAGCCAGAAGGCGACACTCAGAAGGATTGTCCGGTATATTTGGAAATATAGAATCTACCTGTATCTTTCTCTGGCCCTGGCTGTCGTGACGGTACTGCTGACGCTTTACATCCCGAAGCTGACCGGGCGCTCCGTCGACTATATGATCGGAAAAGGAAAGGTGGATTTTTACGGAGTCCGGGGAATCATCTATAAAATCATCTGCTGTGCAGTGATCACAGGCTCCGGCCAGTGGCTGATGAATCTGTGCAACAACAAGATGACATTTGAGGTTGTCCGGGATATCCGCAATGATGCTTTTGCGAAGATTGAAAAGCTGCCGCTCAGCTTTATCGACGCGCATCCCTACGGGGACATCGAGAGCCGGGTCATCGCCGATGCCGATCAGTTTGCCGACGGACTGCTGATGGGGTTCACCCAGCTTTTCAGCGGCGTGGTGACCATTGTCGGAACGCTGGCGTTCATGCTGTCGGTCAATGTGAAGATTACACTCGCTGTCGTGGTCATCACCCCGGTATCCTTCCTGGTGGCGGGGTTCATCTCGAAGCGGACATACTCAATGTTCCAGAAGCAGACGGCAATCCGGGGAGAGCAGACTGGACTGATCAATGAGATGGTCGAGGGCCAGAGGGTGGTCAAGGCGTATAATCAGAGAGCGCATGTTGTCGCGGATTTTGATGAGATCAATGACAGATTGACCGACACAACGCTGAAGGCGGTCTTCTACTCGTCGATCACGAACCCTGCAACCCGGTTTGTCAACAGCCTTGTCTATACCAGCGTCGGGATTGTCGGAGCATTCTCCGTCATAGGCGGAACCCTTACGGTCGGGCAGCTGACGGCGTTTCTGAGTTACGCAAACCAGTATACGAAACCGTTCAATGAGATATCCGGCGTGGTGACGGAGCTTCAGAATGCCATCGCCTGTGCCGCGAGGGTGTTTGAGCTGATCGATGAGCCGGCGCAGATTCCGGATGCGGAGGATGCGGCAGCGCCTCAGACATTTGAAGGGCATGTCTGCCTGGATCAGGTGGATTTTTCCTACACGAAGGATGTTCCGCTGATCGAGAATCTGTCGCTGGAGGCGAAGCCGGGGCAGAAGGTCGCAATTGTAGGGCCGACCGGCTGCGGCAAGACAACCCTGATCAATCTTCTGATGCGGTTTTACGATGTCTGCGGGGGATCGATTTCTGTCGATGGGACGGATATCAGGATGCTGACAAGAGATGCCCTCCGCGGCGGATATGGGATGGTGCTTCAGGATACCTGGCTGAAGTCCGGTACGATCCGGGAAAATATCACGATGGGAAACCCGGATGTCAGTGAAGAAGAAATGATCCGCGTGGCAAAGACCTGCCACATTCATTCATTTGTCATGAAGCTGCCAAAGGGGTATGATACCCCTGTGTCGGACAACGGGGAGGACTTTTCCCAGGGGCAGAAGCAGCTGCTCTGCATCGCCCGTGTCATGATGTGTCATCCATTCATGCTGATCCTGGACGAGGCGACTTCCTCGATCGATACCAGAACCGAGCTGAAGATCCAGGATGCATTTGGACGCATGATGGAGGGCCATACAAGCTTTATTGTGGCACACCGGCTTTCCACGATCCGCACGGCAGATGTGATTCTCGTCATGAAGGACGGACATATCATCGAGCAGGGGAATCACCGGCAGCTGATGGAGGAGAAGGGATTCTACTACAACCTGTACCAGAGCCAGTTCCTCGGGCAGGCAATTTAAAGAAAGATGGAGACGGAGAAGATGCAGATCGCAGACATCACAAAAAAGATGATTACGTATTCGGAGGGCAATACACATGATATCAATCATTTCCTGAAGGTCTGGTCGTTTGCCAGAACGATCGGACAGCTGGAGGGGCTGGATGACAGAACGCAGGAAATCCTGGAGACTGCAGCACTTCTTCATGATATTGCCTGCCCGCTGTGCCGGGAAAAGTACGGAAACACGAACGGGAAATATCAGGAAAAAGAAGGGATGCCGCTTGCCGAAGCATTTCTGAGAGACTGCGGTCTTTCTCCGGAGGAGAACGCCCGGATTGTGTACCTTGTCGGGCATCACCATACGCTGGAGGATATCCATGGAATGGATTATCAGATTCTGATCGAGGCAGACTATATCGTGAATGCGGATGAAAGCCACTATTCCATTGAGAATATCAGGCATTTTCGGGAGCAGATATTCAGGACGAATACAGGGAAGGCGATTCTGGATTCAATCTATCTGGGCTGATGCACAGAAAATTCTCTGGGAATGTGCTGCTGACAGCATCTTCCGGACAGAAGGAGATGCGCTGGCTGTTGTCATCATACAGCAGCTGGAACAACAACGATATGTAAATGGGGCAGGAAACCGATGGCTTCCTGCCCCACTTTTCTGTGAAGGCGAATGATTCTGGAAGATCGAAGATCGAAGATCTCAGAACAGTCTTCAGCGGCGGTTGAAGGCATCAAATCCCGGATACACGGCATTCGCACCCAGCTGCTGCTCAATGCGGAGCAGCTGGTTGTACTTTGCAACCCGCTCTGATCTGGCCGGAGCGCCGGTCTTGATCTGGCGCGTGTTCAGCGCAACAGCGAGATCTGCGATGGTGGTGTCTGCTGTCTCGCCGGAACGGTGGGAGACGATGGCGGTGTAGCCGGCCTTGTGCGCCATCTTGATGGCGTTCATCGTCTCGCTGACAGAGCCAATCTGGTTCAGCTTGATCAGGATGGAGTTGCCGCAGCCAAGCTCAATGCCCTTCTTCAGGCGCTCTGTATTGGTGACGAACAGGTCATCTCCCACAAGCTGTACCTTGTGACCGATCGCGGCTGTCATCTTCTGCCAGCCTTCCCAGTCTTCCTCGTCCAGGCCATCCTCGATCGAGTAGATCGGATAATCGGTGACCAGTTTGTCCCAGTGCGCAATCAGCTCATCGGAGGTGAAGTCCTTTCCGGACTTCGGCTGATGATAGAAGCCCTTTCCCTTTTCTGACTTCCACTCAGAGGAGGCTGCGTCCATCGCCAGAACAAAATCCTTTCCTGGTTTGTAGCCCGCATTTTCAATGGCTTTCAGGATGTGTTCGATGGTATCGGCGTCATCCTTCAGGTTCGGTGCAAAACCGCCCTCGTCACCGACAGCAGTTGTGCTGCCCTCTGCCTTCAGGAGCTTCTGAAGGGCATGGTAGACATCTGCGGACCAGCGGAGCGCTTCCGAAAAGCTGGAGGCGCCAGCCGGCATGATCATGAATTCCTGTGTATCGACTGAATTCGATGCATGGACGCCGCCGTTCAGAATGTTCATCATCGGAACCGGGAGCGTATTTCCATTGACACCGCCGAGAAAGCGGTAGAGCGGAAGACCAAGCGCTTCGGATGCCGCGCGTGCCGTGGCGATGGAAACCGCCAGGATCGCGTTCGCCCCAAGAGCCGATTTGTCTTTTGTTCCATCCGCCCTGAGCATGGCGCCATCCACGGCGTAGGTGTCACATGCATCCAGTCCGGTGACCGCTTCGGCGATGGCACCGTTTACATTGGCAACTGCCTTCTCGACGCTCTTTCCGCCGTAGTTGCTCTTGTCACCGTCGCGAAGCTCAAGCGCCTCGAACTCACCGGTTGAAGCGCCGCTCGGAGAGGTGCCTCTCGCGACGGTGCCGTCAGCAAGCGTGACCTCCGCCTCGACAGTCGGGTTCCCTCTGGAATCAAGAATCTGCCTTCCGATCACTTTTTCGATTGCTGTATATTCCATTTCCGTCCTCCTTTGGCTTATATGAATCAGGATCAGATCTGTTGCTTACAATTGAATTATACATCAGTAAGTTATATATGTCTAACTAATTTTTTCAAAAATGATCGTTTCACCGGAGATCTTCTGATGGACAAACCACTTTGCTTGACTTATCGAAAGATGATAAATATTATCAAAGTATAACAATGCCAATCATAAGGAGGGACTAGAAAGTGATGATGGAACTGATCCAGGGACTTGCGATCCCGTTCATCGGAACCTCGGCAGGGGCAGCCTGCGTATTTCTGATGAAACATCAGCTGAATGTGAAGATTGAGAAAATCCTGACAGGCTTTGCGGCCGGGGTGATGGTGGCTGCATCAATCTGGAGTCTGCTGATTCCGGCCATGCAGCAGAGCAGCGGACTCGGGAAGTGGTCTTTTGTACCGGCGGCGGTCGGCTTTATGCTCGGAACACTGTTCCTTATGGTACTGGATGAGGTGATCCCGCATCTGCACCGATTCAGTGACAGCCCGGAAGGCCCGAAGAGCAGGCTCGCCAGAACAACGATGATGGTGCTTGCTGTCACGCTCCACAATATTCCGGAAGGGATGGCAGTCGGGATCGTCTATGCAGGCTGGATCCGCGGAGGCAGCGGTATCACCATCGGAGCCGCGCTTGCGCTCTCAGTCGGGATTGCGATCCAGAACTTTCCGGAGGGGGCAATCGTCTCCATGCCGATTGCGGCAGAGGGGAAGAAAAAAGGGAAGGCCTTTCTGGCAGGGGTAGGCTCCGGTGCGGTAGAGCCGGTGAGCGCGGTCCTCACGATCCTGCTTGCAGAGCTGATCATTCCTGCGCTGCCATACCTGCTGGGCTTTGCGGCAGGCGCGATGATGTATGTGGTCGTGGAGGAACTGATCCCGGAGATGTCTCAGGGGAAGCACTCCAATATGGGGACAATCGCATTTTCCATCGGATTTCTGCTGATGATGGCCCTCGATGTGGCGCTTGGGTGAGTGGGATCCGCTCCGGTCTTTCTCTCAGATCATGCTCAAAAACTTCTCAAAGACCGGCCTTCCGTCTTCCGTATCAACGCGGCGGAAGGCCCCGGTCATTCGTTCCGGATGCCACTGAACACCAATAACCGGCAGCGATTCGTGACAGATTCCCTCGATCAGGTGATCGTCGCTGTACATAACAGCGTGAAGGCCGGAGCCAAGTCTGTCTACAGCCTGGTGGTGGGAGCTGTTGACAAAGAAGCGCTCTTTCCCATACAGAGCGGCTGCGTATGTTCCGGGGAGGGCGGTGACCGGGTGAACCTTGTCCGTCTGACTTCCCTTGTCTCTCGCATGGCGGTCTGTATTCGGAATGTTCTGAATCAGGCTTCCGCCGAAATAAACGTTCAGAAGCTGCATGCCCCGGCAGATGCCGAGAATCGGGATCTTGTGACTGACCGCGTAGCAGACCGCCTGCATCTGGAAGTAGTCGAGCTCATCGTTGATATTCAGGCTGGCCGTGTTTTCTTCATGGTAGAGGGCAGGGTTGATGTCCCAGCCTCCCGGAATCAGGAACCCGTCTGCGTCGGTAAATTGCTCGTCAGAGGCGTGCAGATTGCACAGCACAGCGCCGCCGCCGGCTTCCTTGATGGCATCCTCACAGTTTTTATGCGTCGGAAGGTCTCTGGCGTCGGACAGAATATATATTTTTTTCATGATCAAAGTTCACTCTCTTTTTGTTCGTTTCTGAAGGAGGCAAGGAATTCCCTTGCTCTTTCTGTCTTTGGATGCGCGAAGAATTCATCCGGCGATCCTTCTTCCAGAATTGCTCCATCATTCATAAAGATGATGCGGTCGGCAACATTCCTGGCAAAGTTCATCTCGTGCGTGACAATGACCATCGTCATGCCGGATTTCGCGAGGGAAGTCATGACATCCAGAACCTCCTGAATCATCTCCGGGTCCAGCGCGCTGGTCGGCTCATCGAAGAGGATGGCCTTCGGATGCATGGCAAGTGCCCGGGCAATCGCGGCTCGCTGCTGCTGTCCGCCGGAGAGCTGGGCAGGGACCTTCCTGGCCTGGTCTTCGATCCCGACCTGGCGGAGCAGCTTCAGTGCCTCTTCCTCCGCAGCCTTGCGTTTTATGTGCAGGACGTCCATCGGGGCCATCGTCACGTTATCCAGAATCGTCCGGTGAAGAAAGAGGTTGAAGGACTGGAAGACCATCCCGATCCGGGAACGAACCTGTGCGAGTTCTTTACCCTCGGCCGGCATCGGCTGACCTTCAATCAGAATCTCACCGGAGCTGATGGTTTCCAGGCGGTTCATGGTACGGCACAGGGTGGACTTGCCGGAGCCGGAAGGACCGATGATCACCACAACCTCTCCCTGCCGGACAGACAGGCTGACATCCTTGAGTACGTGATGTGTCCCGAAATATTTGTTGACCTTTCGGAGTTCGATGACGGGGGGATCCGTCCCGTTTTTGCGTTCACTGTTCATAGCTGAGTCCTTTCGGGCAGCACGGCACTTAATCCGCCGCCGGATGTGCCATGCGCAGACAAATCGGGGATGCAGGAACCAGTCCGTCAGCGGACTGCTCTTGCAAGCTGATTGATCAGGAAGTTAATCAGGATATAGATGACGGACACGACCAGATAAACGGGAAGCATCGCGTCATAGTTGGAAATCAGTACCTTCGCGTTCTGCATCAGATCCGGGAAGTTGATGACGTAGGCAAATGTTGTGTCCTTCACGACGATGACGATTTCTGAGATCAGAGAAGGAATCACATATCGGAAAGCCTGCGGAAAGATGACCTTGTAGAACACATGGCGGTCCCGCATCCCAAGCGACAGCGCGGCTTCTGTCTGCCCCTTCGGCACGGCGTTGACGCCGGAGCGGAACACCTCGGCGACGACACCGACGGCTGAGATGGCTACCGGCAGCGCGATCCTCAGAAGAGAAGGCAGCTTCAGGCCTGTCTGCGGCACAACCAGGAAGAAAAAGTAGATGAACAGAAGCGTCGGAACGCCGCGCGTAAACTCAATCAGTGCAGCTGAAATCTTCCGGAGAATGCCGGAGCGGCTGACACGGCCCCTCATCAGGAGAAAGCCGATGACAAATGCCACGGCGCCGGCCGTGAGCGCTGCCTCAAGCGTACCCAGAAGACCCTGACCGATAAACCGCCAGGTTGTATATTTCAGGAAGAAGGACCAGTACTGCGGTGCAAGCTGCCCGTTCTCCTGAAAGCGGACGGCCATCCGGTAAAGAAGGAAGGCAATCGGGAACAGCGATACAATGGTCCAGAAGACGATCCGCCGCCTGGTCTTCGGACCTGGCTCATCATACAGAAAGTCACGGATGTTGTTCTTCTCATTCTTCATCGCACAATCCTCACTTTTCTGTCAATCAGGCTTCCGATCTGGCCGATCAGGACTGCAGTCGCACAGTACAGCGCCGCGGAAATCACGAATGCCATGATGCCGCCGACAGAGTGTGTGTTGATATGGGAGACAAGCCCGGTCAGCTCCATCGGGTTCATCGGGACCTGGGAAGCAAGGGAAGTCGTAAGCATGGTTGCAACCAGAAGATTTGTCAGAGGCAGAACGCTGTTGCGCAGCGCCTGCGGGATCACGACCTTGCGCAGCACGTGTGTGAAGCGCATTCCCAGCGCCCGGGCAGCTTCAATCTGTCCTTTGTCAATCATATTCATGCCTGACATCAGGTACTCTGAACAGAAGGAAGCCGGAATCAGGGTGGTTGCAGTCAGCACACACGCCTGATAGGAAAAAATCAGGTTCAGGTAGGGCAGCGCATAGACAAGGAATATGAGAAGCGCCACGCCGGGGATGTTCCGGAAAATCTGGACATACAGTCCGGCAATGATCCGGAGCGGACGAATCGGACTTACACGCATCGCGGTGATCAGGACACCAAGGACAAGCG
Organism: Porcincola sp. LCP21S3_C12; assembly: GCF_052118625.1. NCBI lineage: Bacteria > Bacillati > Bacillota > Clostridia > Lachnospirales > Lachnospiraceae > Porcincola > Porcincola sp. LCP21S3_C12. The sequence continues at coordinate 17,118 of NZ_JBQKGW010000012.1, forward strand.
CAAGCACAAATGAAACAGCGGTTAATTTCCAGGTTGTCAGGAGTGCGATCGCATACTTGCCTCCGTATTGAGAAAGAAGTTCTCCAATGTTCATAGCAAAAGGTCTCCCGGCCCTTTATTTGTATGTCAGCTGCAGCCCATCTGCGGGCGAGAGGCGATGACATGACCTCTGAGAGAATCAAAAAAGGCTGCCGCATGAGTCTGGCTCACGGACAGCCTTTTCGCGTGTTCCTGCAGCAACTACTGTCAGGAACAGATTATAAACGATTTGAAACATGCATGGAAGCGGCCTCGCGTGATTTTTCTGAGAGACAGCCGCCCGCATTGCGCATTGCTTTTACAGCGGTGTCTGCGATTTGCCGCTGCATCCTGTCGTCGTTCAGAGGGAGCCGCTGACATGCAGCTCTCAGGCTTCTGTTTCAGCAGCCTCTGTGCCGGCAGCCTCGGTTTCCGCAGCCGCATCGCCGATCACCGGAGCCTTCGGTACGGTCGTGATACCGGTTCTGTCGCCGAGCGAGACCTTCCAGAGGTCAGACCAGATGCCGTCATCCTCGATGGTTTTGAGGAAGGTGTTGACGAACTGGACACCGTCTGAATCCTTCGGAAGACCGATACCGTAGTTGTCCTCAGGGCCAAAGGTATCGCCCGCAACCTGGTACTTGTCCGGATTCTTGACAATCGCGTTCAGAATCAATGTGTAGTCCGTGACGTATGCGTCGACTCTGCCCTGCTCAAGAGCGGTTCTGGCCTCGATATCATTCTCAAACTCCTGTACGGTTGCATCCGGCGCATACTGGGCAAGGATATCCGGACCTGTGGATCCCGCCTGCGTTGCGACAGTCTTTCCGGACAGATCTTCCACGCTCTTGATATCGGTGTTGCCTTCCTTTACAAGAATGGCCTGCTGTGAAGTATAGTACGGACCTGCGAAGGAGATCACCTTTTCTCTGTCAGGGGTGATGGAGTAGGTGGCGAAGACAGCATCCACCTGGTCGCTCGTCAGGACGGACTCTCTTGTGCTGGAATCCACCTGCGTCAGCTCATATTTGGAAGAATCTCCCAGAATGTACTTCGCCAGAAGCTGGTACAGACCGGCATCAAAGCCGCGAACCTGGTTGTCCGTCTCGTCAAGCTGGCTGAACAGGAAGGAAGTTCTGGTCCCGCCGACTCTGAGTACTCCATTCTTCTTTACGGCAGAAGCCCACTCGCTGGAAGCGATTTCATCATCAGAAGCAGTCGGGCCGGACTGGATCAGCTTGTCAAATGCATCCTTGTCGATCGCGACAGCGTTCTTGGTATCGTCTGCAGCCGGCGCGGCAGCCTCAGTTGTATTTTCGGTTTCAGCCGAGCTTCCGAATGCGGTGAATGCAGAAAGGGACAATGCAGCAGCGGCCAGGACACTGACCAGCTTTTTATTGATTGATTTTCTCATCCTTTATATCCTCCTCTTCAATCAAATGCTATATTTCAGATATGCGATATCATAATTGAGAGTCAGTAAATTGTAAAGTGGTTTTTTTCTAGATTTGGATATAAACTTTTCCTATGACATGCTTATAGCTGGGAGGGAGAGGACAACATCATGGTCACAGATGGCGCGACACAGACAACGCTGGCAATTCTGGCAGGCTGCGGCCTGGACCTGCTTCTGGGAGACCCGCATGGGATCTATCATCCGGTACGGCTGATCGGGCTTCTGATCCGCGGCCTTGAGCGCGGTCTCCGCTCAGTGCTGCCCCGCGGGAAGGAGGGGGAACGGATTGCCGGATTCTTTCTGGCTGTGCTGGTGCCATCGGTGACGGGAGCCGTCTGCTGGCTGCTGCTTTTTCTGGCCGCCCGGGCAGGGACAGTCGTACGTTTCCTGGTGATGACACTGATGTGCTACAGCCTGCTGGCCGGACGTGCGCTGTCGGATGAGTCGATGAAGGTGTACCGGAAGCTGAAGAAGGGAGATCTGCAGGGCGCGCGGGAGGCTGTATCGATGATTGTCGGCCGGGATACACGGGCGCTGACGGCAGAGGGAGTCACGAAGGCGGCGGTCGAGACAGTGGCGGAAAACACATCTGACGGTGTGGTCGCGCCCCTGGTGTTTCTTGCAATCGGAGGGCCTGCTGCCGGGTGGATGTACAAGGCAGTCAATACGATGGATTCGATGGTGGGTTACCGGAATGACCGGTACCGGTACTTCGGGACAGCGGCCGCGAGACTGGATGACGTACTGAACTTTTTACCGTCAAGATTATCCGGAATCTTCATGGTTGTATGTGCAAATGCAGCCGGGCTCGACAGCCGCAATGCCTGGCGGATCTTCAGAAGAGACCGAAACCGGCATGCCAGTCCGAACTCTGCCCAGACAGAAGCCGCAATGGCCGGCGCACTCCGGATTCAGCTGGCAGGGGATGCCAGCTATTTCGGAAAGATCGTGAAAAAGCCGACTCTGGGGGACCCGAGCCGAATGATTGAGGCTGAGGATATCCGGCGTGCAAACAGACTGATGTTTCTTTCCGTTTTGCCTGTTGTCGTAGTATTATTAGGAATAAGGACATGGATCCTGCAGGTCATATAGAACCAGGAGGAAGCGTTCATGCAGTCACAGGTTCACGGCGGAGATATTTACTCTGCAGAATACGCGAATGACTTTTCGATCAGTACCTCGCCGCTCGGGATGCCTGACGGCGTAAGAAAGGCTTACATCGAATCGGTGAATACGCTCTCGCAGTATCCGGATGTCCGGTGCAGGGAACTGCGGGCGGTCATTTCAAAGGAGTTTCTGATCCCGAAGGACTGGATTGTCTGTTCCGCAGGAGCAGCCGAGCTGATCTACGCGGTTGCCAATGCGGTAAGACCGCGGAGCGGGCTGGTCATCGCGCCGTCCTTCTCAGAGTACGAGACTGCGCTCCGGCTTTCCGGCTGCACGGACATTCGATTTTACACCTGCAGGGAGGAAAGCGGCTTTCTGATCGGAGCGGACATTCTCGACTCGATCACAGATGATCTGGATCTCTTTTATCTCTGCAACCCGAACAACCCGACCGGCGTGCTCGTCTCGTTCGAGCTGATGCTGGAGATTGTCGAACGATGCAGGAAGAAACATGTGCTGCTGGTGCTGGACGAGTGCTATGTCGGTCTTTTAAGGTATCCGAAGCAGGTGACGATGCTTCGCCGCCTGGAGGGGAATGAATATCTGTTCATTCTGAATGCATTCACGAAGCTCTACTCGGTGCCGGGGCTCCGGCTCGGGGTCGGCGTTTCATCTGACAGGCCGCTTCTTGAGAAAGTGCGCAGCTGCATGCAGCCGTGGAACGTCTCGTCTGCCGCGCAGGTCTGTGGGATCGCGGCACTGCGGGACAAGGCTTATGTTCACCGGGTACGGGAAACCGTTCAGGAGGAAATGGAGTTTCTGAAGAGTTCATTTGACCGGATCGGGATTACCTGGTACGGATCCAGTTCAAACTTTATGTTCTTTCGCGGACCGGAGGATTTGTTTGACCGCTGTGCGGCGGAGGGCATCCTGATCCGCGACTGCAGCAACTATCGGGGGCTGGAGCCGGGGTATTTCCGTGTTTCTTGCCGGACGCGGCGGGATAATGAGAAGCTGTGCGGGATTCTGGCAGGAATCTATGCGGAGGAGGACTACCGGCTGAGAAAGCAGAAGTGAAAGCAGGAGTGAAAGCAGGAGTGAGAGGGACCTTCTGGCAGGCAGGAAGGATACGTCCGAACACCGGTCTGTCGGAAGGACAGATGGCTCTGAAGGGTGCCCTTAAGAGGAGCGCGGAGCCTGGGACAGGGGGATGAAATTTGGCAAAGGCAATCATGGTACAGGGGACAATGTCGAACGCGGGAAAGAGCCTGATCGCAGCAGCTCTGTGCCGGATATTCCGTCAGGATGGGTATCGCGTGGCGCCTTTCAAGTCCCAGAACATGGCCCTCAATTCCTACATCACGAAGGAGGGACTGGAAATGGGGCGGGCGCAGGTCGTCCAGGCGCAGGCAGCCGGAATTGAGCCGTCCGTCAGCATGAATCCGATCCTGCTCAAGCCGACCGGGGATTCTGTTAGTCAGGTCATCGTCAACGGAGAAGTGCTGGGAAACTTCAGTGCGCAGGATTATTTTGCCATGAAGCAGAGCCTCGTTCCGGAGATTCGGAAAGCCTATCGCCGGCTGGCGGATGACGCAGATATCATGGTCATTGAGGGAGCAGGAAGCCCTGCGGAGATCAACCTGAAGGATCACGACATTGTCAACATGGGTATGGCGCGCCTTGCAGGTGCGCCGGTTCTGCTGGCAGGAGATATTGACCGGGGCGGTGTGTTCGCGCAGCTTTACGGGACGGTGATGCTTCTGGATGAAGAGGAGCGCCGGTATATAAAGGGCCTTGTAATCAACAAATTCAGAGGAGACCGCTCGATTCTGACGCCAGGGCTGAAACAGCTTGAGGGGCTGGCAGGAAAACCTGTGCTCGGGGTCATTCCCTGTCTGAAGATCGACATCGACGACGAGGACAGTCTGTCTGAACGGCTTACAGGGACAGAAGACCCGGCACAGGCCGTGACGGAGAAAACCACTCCGCTGACGTCAGCACACGGCCGGCGCCAGGCGCTGGTGGAGATTGCCGTCATCCGTATGCCGCGCCTTTCAAATTTCACGGATTTTTCGCAGCTTGCCCGTATACCGGGCGTCAGCCTTCGATATGTGGGTTCCGCCAGAGAATTTGGACAGCCGGACATCGTGATTCTTCCAGGCAGCAAGAGTACAATCGCAGATCTGCTGTGGCTGCGGGAGAGTGGACTCGAAGTGCTGGTGAAAAAGGCGGCAGCGCAGGGCCGCGCCGTGATCGGCATCTGCGGAGGGTATCAGATGCTCGGGGAGACGCTCAGGGACCCGGACGGAGTCGAGACCGGGGAGAGCGGCCTGCCGCGGCTGGTGCGGGGGATCGGCCTTCTTCCGGTCGATACCATCTTTCTCCCGGAAAAGACAAGAACGCAGGTTCACGGTGAGATCTTCAGTCCGGCGAAGGGCTTTGATGCCCTGAAAGGAAGACGGATCGAGGGATATGAGATCCATATGGGCCGCAGCGCCATCCGGGAAGGAAGCAGCGCAGAGCCATTTGCCCGTATTCTCACAGCAAGCGGAGAAGACTGCCGGGAGAAGGAGGATGGCTGCACCGTGGGAACCGTCTGCGGCACCTACGTTCATGGCATCTTCGATGCCGGCGATCTTGCATGGAGGCTGGCAGAGTCAGCGGCGGAGAAAAAAGGACTGCGGCTGACGGAGGGGGCGGTTCTGAGCCAGGAAGCCTTCCGGGAGCGTCAGTACGATCTTCTGGCGGCGGCGGTCAGGCAGAATCTGGATATGGAAGCTGTGTACAGGATACTGGAGGAGGGGATCTGAGACTGACGCCTGTCATCCTGCTGAGAAAACGATGTTTGTTGCAGGTTTGTGGCAAAACGTTCTAGGATAATTCAATTCTCCCATGGTATAGTAAGAAAAAATTTAAAGGCTTGGACTTGCATGAACATTACGACACTTATCTTTATGATCTTCCTGATTGCTGGGCTCCTGATCTATTATCTTATACCCAGCCGTTTTCAATGGCAGTGCCTGCTGGGGCTGTCCTTCGTTTTCCTCTGGGCGGCTGACTGGCGGAATCTTCTGTTCGTTGGATATGTCGCAGCGGTCTCCTATGGATTTGCCATCTATATTGAAAAAATGCTTTCGGAGGCAGACCTTCCGGAGGACAGGGCAGCTCGAAAGAGCGTGAAGGCTGCAAGAGGAAGGAAAGCCAAGCGGGCTGTTCTTCTTGCAATTTTTCTGCTGATTCTCATCCTGGCGCTGTCCAAGTATGTGCCGGCAGCCCTTCATCTGAATCTGACCAGGGTGAATGAGACACTTCAGAGCCACTGGCGCTTCCTGAAACTCATCGTTCCGTTCGGTCTGTCGTATTACCTTCTGATGGCGATCTCCTATCTGCTTGATGTCTACTGGCAGCGGGGAAAGGCAGATCATTCCTTTTTTCACCTGGTATTGTTCATCTGTTATTTTCCGCAGCTGACGCAGGGACCCATCGGGACCTATGGACAGATGAAGGGAGAACTCTTTAAAGATCACGGGGAAGCCTGGGAAAATATCAAGGCGGGTCTTCCGCTGATGCTCTGGGGCTTTTTCAAGAAGATGGTGATCGCAGACCGGACGGCCGTTTTCGTCGGCCGGGCAAATTCAGGCACTCAGTACGGGCTTAATGTTCTGATCTGCCTGGTGCTGTACGGCATCCAGCTGTACTGCGATTTCTCAGGCGGAATCGATGTCGTCAGGGGCGTTTCGGAGTGCTTTGGCGTGCGGCTTGGCGAAAACTTCAGGCAGCCATATTTCTCAAAGGACCTGGGTGAATTCTGGAGAAGGTGGCACATCAGCCTGGGAGCGTTCATGAAGAACTATATTTTCTTCCCGCTGGCGATGTGGAAGCCGCTCAAGCTTCTGAAGAAGCAGCTCAGAAAGCATATGTCCATGAAGATGGCCAGCAAGGTCATCGTGGCGATCGGAGATCTGATTGTTTTCCTGATCGTCGGGATCTGGCATGGTGCCGGATCCAAGTATGCCGGCTGGGGAATCTATAATGGCGCCATTCTTGCCTTCAGTGCTGTGATGGAGGATGTCTACCGGTCATGGAAGAACGATCTCCACATCAATGAGCAGTCAGGCCGCTGGCAGACGTTTCGCCTTGTGCGGACGCTGGTGATTGTGACAATCGGGTGGGTTTTTGACTGCGCTGATACAGCGGCAGGGGCAGTCCGGATGTTTTTCCGGATGTTTCTGCTGAACCGGACAAGCCTGAGCAGAATTTTTACGACGAAGGTTGAGACGCTTTTCTATCTTCCGATTCTTTTTCTGGCCTGCATGATCCTTCTGTGGGTGGACATCCAGCATGAGAAAGGGATTTCTCTGAGGCAGGCCATCGCTGCAAAGCCGTTCTGGAGACAGGCTGCGATCTGGACAGCTTTGTTCCAGGCGATCCTTCTTGTTGGAAGGACAGTCGGAGCCGGCGGGTTCATGTATGCGAACTTTTAAGGTATGCACCGGGATGGAGGATCCTCCGATGGCCGGTACCACCCAACCCGCAGATGGAGCACAGTGAAAGTGAACATGAATAAAAGACATACAGAGCAGAACAGACGAAAGGAAAAGCAGAGGAAGGAAAGGTGGGAACCGCAGACAAGGCTTGGAAAGGCGGGTTGCCTGATTGCCGTGAACATCGCGTGGATCCTGTTTTTCTCCTTCATTCTGACACAGCCCTCGATTCTCAAGGCAGAGCTTCGGGAGGTTCAGGGGAAGACAAACTATGACACGATTGTCGTCGGGGATTCCCATGGGGAGACGGCGGTCGATCCCGCAGTGCTGGACAAGGAACTCGGGACGACCTCCTTCAATTGCTCCCGCCGGATCATGCCGGTCAAGGATATCTACTACCTTATGAGGGAGGTCTGCTACCATAACCAGCCGAAGACCATTCTCTATGAGATTGACCCAACCTACTGGCGGATACCGGGTATCTCGCTTGGCAACGACACCAGCATCTTTTTTGCGGGAAGCGATCCCAAAAACCGACTGGATTACTTTTTCAATGAGATGCTGACGCAGCCGTTTCCAAATTTTATCGCGGACTACCGCCTGGCGCCGCGCAATGCCAGTCAGATCCTGGGAACGGTCTATGTTCGTCTGAGACCGTCCTACTGGCGACATGGCGAGGAGACCATCCCGATGATCATGAAGGCACTGTACCTGGGTGCCAACTATGAGTACAAGGGAAGGGGATTTCGGTACGGACATTCCTATTCTCTTCATATGGACACGCTGTACAAGCCTGTAAAGTTCAAGGTGAGCAAGATCGTGCCGGAGAACATCGAATATTTCCACAAGATGGCGGAATTCTGCAAGTCGAAGGGAATCCGGCTGGTATGCTTTTACTCGGCACTGCCTCCATACAGACTGCTCCGTGAGAATGAGAATGCCGCCAATAAGTACTACACGGACCTCTGCAAGAAGGAGGGCGTGGAGTTCTACGACATGAATTATTTGAAGAAGGAGTACCTGGACCGGACGGATATGGATTATGTGGATCTGGACGGGCACATGATGGGAAGACTGGGAGACAGGCAGACCAAAGTGCTGGCAAAGATTCTGAGTTCAGACGATCCTTCATCGATGTTTGTCGATTCCTATGATGTGGTACTGAAGGATCTGCCGAAGGATGAGGCGACAAGCGGAAGCGTGCTGCTGAAGGAGGCGCGCCGATATGAGAAGAAAAAGCGGGAAGAGACCGAAAGAGCACTGGATTCTCCGGAGGTGACGGAGACCTCGTATGCCGATCCGGCAGAGGCAGATACACTGTAGGAGGTCTGGTGAAGAGGACAGGTCAGCTGCGGAGCAAGGAAGGGGATTTCCGATGAAGAATGTACTGGAATATTTGGAACAGACAGCAGGACGCTTCCCTGAGAAGCGGGCTGTGACCGACCCGGAGGGGAGCCTGACCTTTGCCGGGCTTCTGGAAAAGGCAAGGCAGGCAGGAACATACCTGACAAGGTATACGCCGCCCGGACAGCCGGTCGGCATCTATATGAGCAAGTCGAGAGACGCCTATGCGGCGATGCTCGGGATCGTCTATGCCGGCTGCTTCTCTGTCTTTCTCAATACCGAGCAGGGAACGCTTCGGCTGCGGAAGATGGTTGAGACATCCGGACTTTCCATTGTTCTGACGGACAGACCCGGCGAGGCTGCGCAGACATTCTGTCCGGAAGAGGAGGACAGTGCGGGGACGGGCAGTGCCGAATCTGGCGGAATTCAGACCGGGGGTGCTGCGTCCGGATGCGTTCTGAGCAGCGGGAGGAACAGAGTCCGTCTCCAGTTTCTGGACACAGCAAAGGCGTTCTCCACAGAAGCGGACAGTGTGATCCTGGATGCAGTCAGAGCGCGCCAGACGGACACAGATCCGCTTTACTGCAATTTTACCTCCGGTTCGACGGGAACACCGAAGGGCGTCCTGGTCAGCCACAGGAGTGTGATCGACTTCATGAATTATTTTCCGGAGCTGTTCCACATCACGAAGGATGACGTGATCGGCAACCAGGCTCCGTTTGATTTCGACGTATCGGTGAAGGATATTTACTCTTCCCTGAAGACCGGTGCGGAGCTGGTCCTGATTCCGAGAAAGTACTTCACCGTCATTACGAACCTGCTGGATTATCTGGATGAAAAGAGGGTCACGACGCTGACCTGGGCGGTTTCTGCCCTGTGCCTGGTGGTTCAGTTCAGAGGGTTTACCTACAAGGTTCCGTCCTCGATCAGGCGGGTTTTATTCTCGGGAGAGGTGATGCCGGAGCGCTTCCTGAAGGCATGGATGGAGCAGTACCCGGATGCTGAGTTTGTCAACCTGTACGGACCGAGTGAGATTACCTGCAACTGTACCTACTACAGGGTGCCGCGCTCCACAGAAGCTCTGAGCGGAAAGCCCCTTCCGATCGGTGTTCCATTTCCGAATGAGAAGGTTTTTCTGCTGGATGAAAAGGGGCACAGGATCACAGAGAGCGGAAGAAGCGGAGAGATCTGTGTATCAGGAAGCTGCCTGGCGCTCGGTTACCTGAATGCGCCGGAAGCAACCAGAAAGGCCTTCTGCCCGAGCCCGCTGGAGACAAGGTTCCCTGAGCAGATGTACAGGACGGGGGATCTGGGGTATTACAGGGAAGACGGGCAGCTCTGCTTCTCGGGGAGAGCCGATTTCCAGATCAAGCTGTTCGGCCACCGGATTGAGCTGGAGGAGGTGGAGGGCGCACTCAATACGGCCCATGGTGTCGAGCGCGGCTTCTGTGTATTCAACCGGGAGAAGAACAGGCTGGAGGCCTGCTACTGCGGACAGGCAGAGCCAAGAGCGCTCAAGGGAGAGCTTCTGAAGCTTCTTCCGCAGTACATGGTTCCGTCAAGGTTCCATCATGTTCAGGAGATCCCGCTGACAGATCACGGGAAAATGGATCGTAAGAGGGTGCTCGCGCAGCTTGGCGAGGGTACGAAGGAGGAACATACGGCATGACACTGACAGCGGAGAGAATTTCAGAAGCGCTTAGGACAGCCCGGACACCCTTCTATATCTTTGATACAGATGAGGCGGCGGATGAGATCAGACGAATGCATGAGATGCTTCCGGAGCGGGTGAAGGTCTGCTTCTCGATCAAGGCCAATCCGTATCTGACGGAGGCGCTTGGAAAAGCGGCTGACTATGTGGAAGCCTGTTCGTTTGGAGAGCTGCGGATCTGCGAGCGGAAAAAGGTCCCGGAGGACAAGATTGTGCTGTCCGGCGTCAACAAGGGAAAGGATGATCTGCTTGCCGCCCTGAAGCGGCATGGAAGCCGGATCACCTACACGGCGGAATCTCTGACGCAGTGGGAGATCCTGGAACAGTTTGCGGAGCAGACCGGAGAGGAGATCCGTGTGATGCCAAGGCTCACGGACGGCAGCCAGTTCGGAATGGACAGAAGCGAGATCGAGGAGATTCTCGCCGGAAAGCATGGAAGAAGCGTCCGGGTCTGTGGGATTCATTACTTCTCCGGAACACAGAAGAAGAACATCGGGCGCACGACCGAAGAACTGGATATGATTGACAGCTGTCTGCAGGACTGGAAGGCTGCATATGGGTTTGAACCGGAGCGCCTCGAGTTTGGAAGCGGTATGGCGGTCGACTATTTCTCGGATGAGGAAACCATGAGAAGCCGGGAGAGAAAGGATCTTGAAGCGCTTTCGGAAAAACTGCAGGCGATGGCGTATCAGGGGAAGGTCACGCTTGAATTCGGAAGACGAATTGCGGCAACCAGCGGGACATACGTGACGACGGTCGCAGATGTCAAACGCAGGGGAGCGCACCGGTTTGCGATCGTGGACGGTGGCATCCACCAGGTGAGCTGGTACGGTCAGATGATGGGCATGAAGGTCCCGCCCGTCTACTGCCTGGAGAAGCCGGAGAGGAAGCAGGAGTGGTCGGTGTTCGGCTCGCTCTGCTCGATGAACGATGTGCTGCTCAGAAGTGCGCAGTTCGGCGAGCTGAATATCGGTGATCATCTTGTATTCGGGCGCTGCGGGGCGTATGCTCCTACTGAAGGAATGCTGACTTTCTTGAGCAGGGACCTGCCCGGCATATGGACATGGTCTGAGAAGGAAGGGCTCCGCAAGCTGCGCGGGATTCTCCCGACTGACGGGTTGAACTGCGGTGCGGCCGAACTGAAAGATATTGAATGACATTGAATGACGATTATGAAGGAGGAACATCATGGAGAAACTGCTGGCAATTCTGAAAGATATCGATCCTGACATTGACTACGAGAACGAGAAGCATCTGATTGACGACGGACTGCTTGATTCTATGCAGGTGCTGGAGCTTGTATCCACGCTGGAGGATGAATTTGACATCGAAGTGACGCCGACCGAACTTGTTCCGGCGAACTTCAATTCTGCAGACAGCATGTGGAAGATGATCGAGCGCCTGCAGAACTGAGCGCAGACTTGCAGGGCCGGGGAGGTCTGCCGTTATTCTTTCACAAAGAGACAGGCTTCGGGAACAGGAGGGCGGATCGTGGCAGAGGAAGACCGGAAGGTGATCTATGCGGCGGATGATGAGGAAAACATCCGGACACTGATTGACACATATCTGACGCAGGCAGGGTTCGACGTCCGGACATTCTCAGACGGGGACAGTCTGTTTGCGCAGTTCCAGAAACAGCGCTGCGACCTCGTGGTCCTTGACATCATGATGCCGGGGACAGACGGACTGACGATCTGCAGGAAAATCCGGGGGCTTTCGAAGGTGCCGATTGTCATCCTGACAGCCAGGGAGAGCGAGCTGGACTATATCACCGGGCTTTCCATGGGCGGGGACGACTATATCATCAAGCCGTTCCGGCCATCGATCTTTGTCATGAGGGTGCGTGCACTTCTGCGCCGCGTTGACATGGAACGCCAGTCCCAAAAGGGAGAAAAACCACTTTCGTTCGGGGATGTCACGCTGGATGAAAGCAGCCAGCTCGTCCTGGTCAATGGCCGGGACGCGGGGCTGACGATTACGGAGCGTGCGCTGATCCGATATCTGATTGAAAACAGCGACAGGGCACTGTCAAGGGAAAAGCTGCTCCGGGATGTCTGGGGGATCGGACCGGACATCGAGACAAGAGTGGCAGATGAGACCGTCCGGCGTGTGCGGAAGAAACTGAGCGCAGCCGGTTCCAGGGTCCGGATCAATGCGATCTGGGGCTACGGGTACCGGCTGGGAGAAGGAGACACATGAAGAATCGTCCTGCTGGAGACATATCAAATCGCAGGAAATCAATCTATCAGCATGCCAGCCGTCATCTTGGAAAGAGAACGGTCCGGATTGCGTATATGTCGACGGGGATTCTGGCGGTGTTTTTCATCGTGATCCTCGTCGTTTTTCATCTGCTGATGAGCCGGAATATTCGTGAGAGCTCAATCAGAGCGTTGAAGGAGCTGGAGCAGACCTACTCTTTTGAGAATCTGTACGCCGGATCAGAGACAGAGAGCGAGAGCACCGGTAAAGCGGGGACGGAGACGGAAGCATTATCGGATGCTGCCCAGGTCTTTGCAGCAATGCCGGACACATCTGCTGCGGAGGATGAGTCCGGAACAGCCGGGCAGGGGGAAATAACGGAAACGGAAAGTACGGAGGAATCCTCGGGTTCGACGCCCCTGCTGCCTTCGTCTGGCTATGAGAGTGACGATGAAGGGTTTAACGTTGCAGTCAGTATCCTGGTGGATCAGCAGTACCGGACAGAGTTCTATGTGACGGAGAATGAAAAAAAGCTTGCTGAGTGGTGCAGGATACATCCATTTCCGGATGGGAACATCCGGGAAATAGCCGTAGGAAAGAAGAACTACTATGTTCTGAAGATGCAGGATCATTATCTGTCCATCGATGGAAGGTATAAATGGATTCTGTACGTCGACATTACATCCCAGCTTCGTCTGGTCCATCTGGTTGAGCGGGCCGAGCTGCTGGTCATGATCATCTGTGCTGTGATCTCGATTTTCCTGGGAGCCCGGATGGGAATCAGCCTGGAGCTGGAGCAGGAAAAGCAGAAGCAGTTTTTTGAGAATGCATCTCACGAGCTGAAGACACCACTGATGTCAATCCAGGGCTACGCGGAGGGAATCGGGAGCGGGGTCATCGATGATCCGAAAAAAGCATCCCGGGTCATTCTTTCTGAGACAGACAAGATGCGGGACCTGGTGGAGGAGATTCTGGCCTTGTCCAGGCTGGAAAGCAGCCAGACAAAGCTGCACATGGAGAGTGTGATGCTGCCGGACGTCATCAATGACTGTCTGATGGCGCTTGAATATGAAATCAGAAAGCGCGGCCTGGATGTATCGATGAATCTTGAACAGATTAAGATACAGGCGGATCCGGACCAGCTCGGGCGGGTCGTGATGAATCTGATCTCGAATGCTGTGAAGTATGCGGAGAGCCGCATCGACATCTCCTGCGGGAAAAATTTTCTCAGGATTGTCAACGATGGGCCTTTGCTGGACGAAGAGGAGAAGCGGCACATTTTTGACCGGTTCTACATCGGAAAGCGGGGCGGGACGGGGATTGGCCTGGCGCTTGTCCAAGAGATTGTGGCGCGGCATGGATGGAGGATTCGGGTGGATAATACGGCCCGGGGGATCGCGTTTACGATTACATTCGGGCGGGGGTTCAGGCAGCTGGCCGGCTGTTCCTGAAAGGACACGCCATCCGTGCGTTTCCCGCAACATGATCGGATTCGCTTCGCACAGGAGCGGTATTTTGTAGTATGATGTCAGCAACATCGAAGGCCGGCAGACCGTAAAGAAACGCTGCCAGGCCGGCGGATAAGGGAAGAGTCCTGTCAAGAGAGGAGAGAAAAGATATGAAAAAACTGCGCAGATCTTCAAGGGATAACAAAATCTGTGGTGTCTGCGGCGGGATCGCCGAGTACTTTGGCGTAGACGCAACCATTGTCCGGATCCTGTTCGTACTGTTCACACTGGCTGGCGGCTCCGGCATTCTGCTTTACATTGCCATGGCCATTATCATGCCGAAGCCGGAGGACGAAAAAGAAAAAGAGGATGAGAAGAACGAAAGCTGAGGGGGCTGTGTAAAGCGCGCCGCGGAAGGGGAATGGCGTGAAACAGCGTCCGGGAACGTCGAGGCCAAGAGGTGAGACAGCGTCCGGGAACGTCAAAGACAAGAGAAAAGCCGGCAGGGGAGCTGCCGGCTTTTCAAGGGGAGTATAAATAATTAATAAGGGGTTTGTAAAAGAACCATTAAGGGTAGTCCTTTTACCGCTTCATTATAGTATGTGATGTTTAAAAAAGCAACCCCCAATCAAAAATCCTGTGGAAAAGAGAGTTGAATGGAAAAATATAAACTGATTGCCCCCTGCCATTTCGGATTGGAGGCGGTTCTGAAGAGAGAGATCCAGGATCTGGGATATCCGATCACGCTCGTCGAGGACGGAAGAGTGACGTTCGAAGGAGATGCGGCAGCCATCTGCAGGGCGAACGTATTCCTCCGGACGCCGGAGCGCATTCTTTTGAAAGTCGGAGGGTTTCATGCAGAATCGTTTGAGGACCTGTTCCAGGGAACCAAGGCGATTCCCTGGGAGCAGTACATCCCGAAGGACGGCAGGTTCTGGGTTGCAAAGGCAACCGGAATCAAGTCAAAGCTGTTCTCTCCCAGAGACATTCAGTCTGTTATGAAGAAGGCCATGGTCGACAGGCTTGGCAGTGTGTACGGACTGAGCCATTTCCCTGAGGATGGGGCAGACTATCCGCTCCGCGTGACAATCATGAAGGATGAGGTAACGGTCTGCATGGATACGACGGGCGATTCTCTGCACAAAAGAGGGTACCGCCTTCTGACGGCGAAGGCGCCGATTGCGGAGAACCTTGCGGCTGCTTTGATTATGCTGACCCCATGGAAGGCGGACAGACCGCTTGTTGACCCGTTCTGCGGCTCCGGGACGATCCCGATCGAGGCGGCTATGATGGCAGCCCATATCGCACCCGGGATGAATCGTGATTTCCTGGCGGAGAGCTGGGAGAATCTGATTCCGAAGAAGGCCTGGTACGAGGCGGTCGACGAGGCGAATGATCTGATTGACGATCAGGTACAGACCGATATCCAGGGCTATGACATTGACGGAGAGATTATCCGGGCGGCAAGAGAGAACGCCAGAAACGCCGGCGTGGATCATCTGATTCATTTTCAGGAGCGGCCGGTCAGCGAGCTCCGCCATCCGAAGAAGTACGGCTTCGTGATCACGAACCCGCCATATGGGGAGCGCTTGGAGGAAAAGGCGGCACTTCCGGCGCTGTACAGGCAGATCGGCGAGGCATTCCGCGGGCTTGACAGCTGGTCTGAATATGTGATCACCTCCTATGAGGAAGCGGAACGGTATATCGGACGGAAGGCGGACAGGAACCGAAAGATCTACAATGGAATGATACGGACCTACTACTACCAGTTCATGGGACCGAAGCCTTCCTTCCGCAGCCATACGGGTGGTTCGCCTGAATCTGAGAGGGACAAAGCGGTCCCGGACAGGCAAAGCGTGTCCGCGCAGCAGAGCAGGTCTTCCGGTGGGCATACAGGGCGCCGGTCATCGGAACCCATCAGAAACCCGGGAAAGAGGAAGAAACCGTGAGAAGATCCGGACAGGCAGCGGCGGGGGGTGTGCCGGCGGTTTTTCTGGCGGCAGTGCTTGCTGCCTTTTCTGCGGCCGGCGGGCAGCAGAGAATCACTGAGGATTTCTGCAGCACATCTCCCGGGGCGGAAGAACAGACCGGCGGCCTTTCAGAGAATCTGGATTTCATCCAGCCGGATACGCTGCTCTATGGCAGGCCGGGTGCGGATTTCGGGAAGGGAAGCACAGCCGTCTTTGCGACAGACTTTTCACAGGCCAAAGTCAATGCACCGCTTCCAGAGACATTCAGCTGGGCAGCCTGCGGAAAGAAGCCGACTGTCAGAAACCAGGGTAGTCTGGGAACCTGCTGGGCGCTGACCGCGGCAGAGGCAGTCGAGTCAGCTCTCCTGCCGCAGACGCGCCTTGTTCTGTCAGCGGATCATATTTCCCTTCAGAATGGATTTGACATCGCACAGGATGAGGGCGGCGACTACAGCATGATCATGTCCTACATGGCGGATTTCAAGGGACCTGTCACAGAAGAGGAAGACCCCTACGGGGACGGCAGCTCCCCACAGGGACTTAAGGCGGCGGTCCATGTGGGCGAAATGCGGCTGCTGGAGGGAATGTCTGCCGACCGGATCCGACATATGATATATCGGTTCGGCGCGGTTCAGACGTCTCTGTCGATGGACAGGACGCGGACAGACCAGGGCCGATCTTTCTATTATAATGAGAAAACCTGCAGCTATTACGATCCGGTGACCGAGCTTCTGAATCACGACGTTCTGGTTCTTGGCTGGGATGACACGTATTCGAAGAAACATTTCCGGGTGCAGCCCGCGCATGACGGGGCCTGGATCTGTCAGAACAGCTGGGGAGCTGGTTTCGGGAGGGATGGGATCTTTTATGTCTCCTACGAGGATGCCAATCTGTTTCGAAAGGGAGGCATCGCGTATACGGATGTCAGGACTGCCGATGACGCGGATCATGTGCTTGAGACAGACAGCCTTGGATGGCAGGCGAGGCAGGGATATGGATGTGAGAGTGCCTGGTTTGCCGGCGTTTTTGAGACGGACAGCCCGCAGATGCTTGAGGCGGCCGGCCTCTATGCGGTCGGGCCTGCGACAACCTGGAGAATGGTTCTCGTCGAGAACTTTCAGGGACCCGACAGTCTTTCAGAGGCAGCTGACGGGAAAAACGGCATTTTGCTCGGGTGCGGCTGGATCGAGAACCCAGGGTTTTACACACTTCGGCTGAGGTGGCCGCTGAGTCTGCCCGCCGGGAAGCGGTTTGCGGTTGTTGTCTTTGTCGATACGCCGGGCACCGGAAGACCAGTTGCCGTTGAGACCAGGAAAGACAGGTATACGGACACTGTATCGCTGGATGGAAGGGAGTCTTACATCAGCAGGGACGGGGCGAGCTGGGAGCGGACGCAGACAGCATACAGGACGAATGCCTGTCTGAAGCTGTATACTTCAGATACATGAAGGCGCGCACCAAAGCGGCAGGCATCTGAACTTGTCCGTCAGCAGAGAAACAATACGCGGCGGCAGAGGGCGGAGAACAGAGGGCAGAAGGACGAAGCGCGCCGGCAGGTGCAGATACGGACTGATACAGGAGAGAAGAATGGCAGGGAAAATGATCGTTGCGACAGGCAACAGAAACAAGATGATTGAAATCAGGGAGATTCTCTCTGATGTGGATGTCGATATTGTTTCGATGAAGGAGGCCGGTATCCGGGTGGAAATCGTGGAGAACGGAAGGTCATTTGCGGAGAATTCGGCGATCAAGGCGCTCACAGTCGCAAAGGCCTCGGGAGAGATGGCGATTGCGGATGACTCCGGGCTTGTAATTGACTGTTTAAGAGGGGAGCCGGGTATCTGGTCTGCCAGGTACATGGGAGAAGATACCCCCTATGATCTGAAAAACAGGACGATGATCAGCCGGGTCAATGATTTCTGCCGCGGGTATGAGGCAGCAGGCAGCGCGCCTGCGGCGATGGAGGGAGCAGAGTTTCTGAAAAACAGGACGGCAGGGGAAGGGAAGGTCCCGGATATACAGATCGATTTTCCGGGGGCGGATGAGAATGGAAAGCCGGGCCGGCTCAGATCGGCGAGGTTTGTCTGCGCCTGTACCTGTGCGTGGCCGGATGGGACGGTGAAAACCATCGTGGGCAAAATGGAAGGCCGGATCGCGTACGCCCAGGCCGGATCACACGGTTTTGGCTATGATCCGATCTTCTATCTTCCGCAGCTGGGGAAAACATCCGCAGAGCTTTTGCCGGAGGAAAAGAATGCGATCAGCCATCGCGGGAAGGCTTTCACTGCGATGCATGACTATCTGGCCGCTATTCTGTGATATGAGTGCCAAAAGTACCTTTTGCCACTGTAATCATTCAGTTTGAGAAAGGCCTGACGGATGAAAATACTTGTGATGAGCGACAGCCACGGATGGGACTACAATGCTGCGGAGGCTGTCCGGAGAGAAAAAACGATGGACGCCCTGATTCACCTTGGCGATGTACAGGAGACGATGGCACAGTTTCTGCGCGGGAGCGGTGTATGCTGCCCGGCCTATATGGTGGAGGGAAACTGCGACATGGACGGGTGGTATCCGAGGGAACAGATTGTGGAGCTCGGAGGACACAGACTCCTTCTGACGCACGGGCATGATTTTTATGTCCGGTTCGGCACGGAGGAACTTCATGACGAGGCTATTCGGAACCAGTGTGACCTTGCTCTGTTCGGCCACACACACATGCCGCTGATAGAAGAGAAGGATCCGGCGGTTCTGATCCTGAATCCAGGAAGCATTTCCAGCCCCCGGCAGGAGAACGGGCGTCCGAGCTACCTGGTGCTGGAATTGGAGGCGGATCGGCGCCCGGCGGCAGAGCTGCGGTACCTTTAATCGGGTCTTAAATCGAAAATCGAAAATTACGATTTCGGGGTTGACAAAGGCATTACGCAATAATATAATTACGAACGTGCCTGAGGGAATGAGGCAACGGACGGATGAGCGAGGTTCCGGTATTCCCAAGCTTTCGGGGTGTGGCTCAGTTTGGCTAGAGCGCCTGCTTTGGGAGCAGGAAGTCGCAAGTTCGAATCTTGTCACCCCGAGTTGAAGGGCGCTGAAAACTCATTTTCATGTTTGATGCGGGTGTAGTTCAATGGTAGAACACCAGCCTTCCAAGCTGGATACGTGGGTTCGATTCCCATCACCCGCTTTTTGAGTCTGTAGCTCAGCTGGATAGAGCAACGGCCTTCTAAGCCGTGGGTCGGGGGTTCGAATCCCTTCAGGCTCGTGCGGAGTGAGATGCTCCAGTATATGGTGGGTATAGCGCAGCTGGTTAGCGCGCCAGATTGTGGCTCTGGAGGCCCAGGGTTCGAATCCCTGTACCCACCCTTACCTAGTGGGCTATCGCCAAGCGGTAAGGCACAGGACTTTGACTCCTGCATTCACCGGTCCGAATCCGGTTAGCCCAGCTTGGCCGAGAGCCATTTTTTATATGCGGGGTATTAGCTCAGGTGGTAGAGCACTTGACTTTTAATCAAGTTGTCGGGGGTTCGAATCCCCCATGCCTCATGTGAGCCGTCACAAAGCTGTGGCGGCTTTTATTGTAAGTGTGGGCAGAAGGTACCAAGGCCCGCCCGTATGCAGCTGTGGCGGAATTGGCAGACGCGCTGGATTTAGGTTCCAGTGGGAGACCGTGCAGGTTCAAGTCCTGTCAGCTGCATGGAGACATCCGGACTACAAAGCCCGGATGTTTTCTTGTATATCAGTCTGGCTGGAGAAGCCGCGGGCGGCAGCACCGGCAGGCGGATGCGGAGGACGGAGGAAAAACAGATGGGACAATCCTTTTTTCTGAACAGCATACTGCTGGGGGCAGGGCTGGCAATGGATGCCTTTTCAGTGTCCTGTGCAAATGGCCTCAGGGAGCCGGATATGAAGGCGGGACGCATGGTGAAGATTGCAGGCGTCTACGCCTTTTTTCAGTTTGCGATGCCGATGGCCGGCTGGTTCTGCGTTCATCAGCTGCTCACGTTCTTCCGCGCCTTTCAGCCGTTTATTCCATGGATCGCGCTCGGGCTGTTAGGCTGGATCGGCGGAAAGATGCTGATCGAGGGGATGCGGAACCAGACGCCGGAGGAAGAGGCCTGTGTGACGCGCTGCGATTTGCTGGTGCAGGGAATCGCAACCTCTATTGATGCGCTGTCTATCGGGTTTACGATATCAGACTACCATGCAATCGAAGCCTTTCTGTGTGCCTTGATTATCGCAGCTGTGACGGAAGGCATCTGTATTGCGGGACTTGCGATCGGAAAGAGAGTCGGCATGAAACTGTCGTCCAGGGCGTCTGTCCTAGGCGGCGTGATTCTGATTGCAATCGGACTGGAAGTGTTTATCAGCGGCATCCGATGATCTGAACAGAAGAACGAAGATGCCGGTATCGGCAGAGGAGGACAGGATGGAGATCGAACGGAAATGGATGGTGCAAAGCTGGCCGCCTGCGGGGCTTGAGCTGATCAGACAGCAGCGGATGCGCCAGGGGTATGTGACAGTCCGCCCGACGGTCCGGATCCGTGAGGAAACAGACCTTCCGGTAAAGCCGGGGGATCAGGGCAGGACGGCATATATCCTTTGCCTGAAAACGGCCTCAACAGATGATGGCCTTGCCCGCACAGAGATTGAGATGGAGATCCCGGAGGAAAAGTTTGACGAGATCGAAGCGATGATCGGGAAACCGCTTATTGAGAAAACCCGGAGAACATACAGCCTTCCGGATGGGCTGGCCCTGGAAGTCAACCAGGTAGACCGCGGGCTTCCGACCGAATTCTGGTATGCGGAGGTTGAGTTTGCCAGTGTAGAGCAGGCAAAAAGCTGGCAGCCGGAAGCTGCAGGTCTTGGAGACTATTTATCCGACGATGTGACGGGACAGCCGGGAAGTTCGATGGGCGCCTACTGGGAAGAGACCAGAGAGGCAGCCGGCGCAGAAGCCGTTCATATGATATGAAAGGGAGATGTGTGATGGGAATTCTGACAGTCTACAGCGGCGCGGCGTCCGCGCAGCAGCCGCTCTTGAATCCGGTTCTGTATCACAGGCCCGTCAGTGTTCTGACAGGCGCAATCTGCATCGTTGTCTTTCTGATCATCCGGTTCGGGAAGAGAGGCGGAGGAGACAGAAGCGGACTGTTGTCGAGGGCTGTCTCCTGCGGGTGCTATGACAGAGACCGGATCAGAGGAGGCCAATTCTGGCGGCTGCTGACTGTGGGATTTACACACATTGAGGGCTGGCATATCGCTGTGAATCTGTATTCGCTCTACGCGCTCTCGGCGCTGGAGGAGGCGTACGGGCATCTCTGGTTTGCTGTCATCCTGGGCGGCTCCGTCATCGGCGGAAGCCTGCTGGAACTTGCAATTTCAAAGACCCGGTATTCTGTCGGGCTTTCCGGCGGCTTGTATGGCCTGATGTTTTCATACGCCCTTCTGATCTGGACATATGGCGGAAATGTCCGAAGCATTCTGATAACGATCCTGATCAACCTTGCGATCAACTTTGCACCGGGAATTGCCTGGCAGGCCCACATCGGCGGCGCCCTGAGCGGCCTTGTCCTGACACAGGTGATGATTTATGCGGCGCGCTGAACACGTCTGCAGGAGCATTTCACCGGGAGAATTCGATGCAAACAGGTCTTTATGCAGCGGAAGGGACACGTGTCCGAAGATGCTGTGTACGGAAAAAAACACACACAGGAGACATGGGGTGTTGCATTTCAGTACGTCCCATATTATAATCACGTTGTTTGAAATCACAGTATTTTACTGGGATATGATCAAGCCCCAAAGAACATAAAGGAAGGAATAAGCCATGGAACCATTACTGAACATTCAGAATCTCAGTGTCAGCGTTGATGACAACGAGATTCTTCACGATCTGAACCTGAAAGTCGGCCGCGGCGAGACCCATGTCCTGATGGGCCCCAATGGCGCGGGCAAGTCCACTCTCGGCAATGCGCTGATGGGCAATCCTCAGTACAAGATCACTTCCGGGACAGCCATTTTCAATGGAAAGAATATTCTGGAGGAGTCCGTCTGCGACCGGGCGAAGGAAGGACTGTTCATGTCATTCCAGAATCCCATCGAGGTTCCGGGCGTGTCGCTTTCCAATTTCATCCGCACAGCTCTGGAGCAGCGCACGGGCAAGCGGATCCGCCTGTGGGATTTCAAAAAAGAGATCGAGCAGAAGCTGAAGGTTCTGGATATGGACCCGTCCTATGCGGACCGTGACCTGAATGTCGGCTTCTCCGGCGGGGAGAAGAAGAAGGCGGAGATTCTTCAGATGCTGATGCTCAAGCCGTCACTGGCGATTCTGGACGAGACCGACTCCGGTCTGGATGTCGACGCTGTGCGTACCGTATCGAACGGTGTCAAGGAGTACCAGAAGGACAAGGATGGCGCACTCCTTATCATTACCCATTCAACAAGAATCCTGGAGGCCCTCCATGTCGATGCAACGCATGTTCTGGTGAATGGACACATCGTTGAGAATGGCGGGGCAGAGCTGGTCGATGAGATCAACGAGCGTGGATTTGAGCGGTTCGAGGAAAAGTAAGATGGCAGAGAAAACTTATGTTGCCGACATTGACCGGAGCATGTACGACTTCCGGTATGACGAGAAGGACGCATACCGGATCGAGGAAGGTTTGTCCCCGGAGATTGTCGAGCAGATATCCAAAGAGAAAAATGATCCTCAGTGGATGCATGATTTCCGCATGAAGTCTCTGGAAATCTACAATCATACCCAGATGCCGGACTGGGGTCCTTCCATTGAAGGACTGAATATGAAGAACATCGCGACCTATGTCCGTCCGAACACAAAGATGGCGAACGACTGGGACAGCGTGCCGGAGGAGATCAAGGATACCTTCGAGCGTCTTGGCATTCCGCAGGCGGAGCGGAAGTCTCTTGCGGGCGTTGGCGCTCAGTATGACTCTGAGCTGGTTTACCACAATGTTCAGGACTTCGCTGAAAAACTGGGCGTTGTCTACTCGGACATCGAGAGCGCGCTTCACGGTCCGTATGCGGACATGATCCGGGATCACTTTATGAAGCTGGTTCCGCCGACAGATCACAAGTTCGCGGCTCTGCACGGCGCAGTCTGGTCAGGCGGTTCTTTTGTGTATGTCCCGGAGGGCGTGCATCTGGAGATCCCGCTCCAGTCTTATTTCCGGCTTAACGCAAAGGGCGCCGGACAGTTTGAGCATACATTGATCATTGTTGAGGACAATGCGTACCTTCATTTCATCGAGGGCTGCTCAGCGCCGAAGTACAACGTGGCGAATCTGCATGCGGGCTGCGTGGAGCTGTTCGTCGGAAAAAATTCGACGCTCCGGTATTCGACCATCGAGAACTGGTCGAAGAACATGTACAACCTGAACACAAAGCGCGCAAAGGTGGAGGAGGGCGGCAAGATTGAGTGGGTTTCCGGCTCCTTCGGCTCCCACGTCTCCTATCTCTATCCGATGAGCGTGCTGGCGGGCAGAGGGGCAAGCTCCGAGTTCACAGGCGTGACCTTTGCCGGAAAGGGGCAGAATCTTGACACCGGATGCAAGGTGGTCCACAATGCACCGGACACAACCTCTGTCGTGAATACCCGCTCCATCAGCAAAAGCGGCGGCATCTCGACATTCCGCAGCGCAGTTGTCATCAACCCGCAGGCGAAGAACAGCAAGTCTTCGACATCCTGCCAGTCTCTGATGCTGGATTCGGAGTCGAGATCGGACACGATCCCGGCGATGGATGTGAAGACGCAGCAGGCAGACGTCGGCCATGAGGCAAAAATCGGGCGCATTTCCGATGAGGCGGTCTTCTATCTGATGAGCCGCGGCCTTCCGGAGGATGATGCCAGGGCGCTGATCGTCTCAGGCTTTGCCGACAACGTCGGCAAGGAGCTTCCTCTTGAGTATGCGGTGGAGATGAACAATCTGATCCGCCTTGAGATGAAGGGCACCAACGGCTGAGGCACGGGAGGAAAAACGGATTATGAATATGACATTGAATCGTCTTCCGTCAATCACCTGGTATTGGCTGAAGATGAATAACGGTTCTCTGGAGGGTGTGGATCCGGCCGGGGAGGCTTCGGTGAGGGAAGAGATTCCCGAGCAGGTAACAGCGAAGACGCTGGGGCTGGAAGACCTGCCGGAGCAGGCGACCGGCATGGGGAAGGACATGACAGCACTTGTCCGCGTCTCAGGGGTCCCGGTTCACGGTTATGAGACAGCGGAGCACCGGCAGGCAGACGGCGTGCTGCGCCTGGACTATCCCTTTGAACATGGAGCCCGCAGCGTCAACGCAGTCAGCCTTCGGGCTGCAAAAGACTCCAGCCTGACGGTGGTGCAGGATTTCTCCTCCGCCTCGGACGCCGAGGGATTTGCAGCGGTTCAGACAAGGTACCTTGTCGAGGAAGGTGCGGTGCTGAAGCTGATCCAGATCGAGCGCCTCGGGAACGGATATACATTTCTGAATGATATCGGCGGACGCGTGGAAAATTCCGGGCGCGTCGAGCTGATCCATCTGGTGCTGGACGGCGGGCACACCTACCTGGGCGTGCAGACCGACCTGACCGGATACAAGTCGGCGCTGAAGGCGGACATCGGTTATCGCGTCGGCGGCGACCATACGCTCGACATCAACTATTTTGCGAACCACACAGGAAAGAAGACAACCTGCGACATCAACGCAAAGGGTGTGCTCAGAGACCATGCCAGGAAGGTTTTCCGCGGCACCATTGATCTGAAGAAGGGCTCGTCCGGATCGGTTGGCAACGAAAAGGAAGATGTTCTGATGATGGACGATACAGTCCGGAATCAGACACTTCCGGTTATTCTCTGCACAGAGGAGGATGTCGTTGGAAACCATGGGGCGACCATCGGGCGGCTTGACGAGAGCGTGCTGTTCTACCTTCAGTCAAGAGGAATGGACAGGGAAGCGGTCTACGAGATGATGGCCGATGCACGTGTCGCATCTGTGGTACATCTGATTGAGGACGAGCGGACCCGTGCAGAGGCAGAGCGTTATCTTGGCGGAATATCTGACAGCATGGAAGAGTAAGGAAAAGTAAGGAACAGGGTGGGCGTGATGACAATAACACAGGATATGATTCGCCGGGTGCGGGCAGACTTTCCACTGATTACAGAGGATATCGCGTATCTTGACAATTCAGCGACAAGCCAGAAACCGCAGAGTGTGATTGACGCGGGAAAGCATTTCTACGAGACGGAGAATGCGAATCCGCTCAGGGGACTTTACAAGCTGTCAGTCGCCGCAACAGAGACATATGAGCAGGCAAGAGAAGCGGTGAGAGCTTTTCTCGGGGCCGGCAGCACAGAGGAGATTATCTTCACCCGAAACGCGACAGAGTCTCTGAATCTGGTGGCCTACAGCTGGGCTCTGGACAACCTGAAGGCAGGCGACGATATCCTCGTCACCATCATCGAGCACCACTCCAACATGCTTCCCTGGCAGATGGCGGCGGAGAAGACGGGGGCGAATCTCCATTACCTGTATCCGGACAAAACGGGTGCAGTCACGGAGGAGATGTTCCGCAATGCGCTTACACCTGAGACAAAACTGGTCTGCATGACCCAGCTGTCCAATGTCCTTGGGAGAAGCTACGACCTCAAGACATATGCGCGGATCGCACATGAGACAGGTGCGGTTTTTGTCGGAGACGGTGCACAGAGCACGCCGCATATTCCGGTGAATGTGACAGATCTGGATGTGGATTTCTTTGCATTTTCAGGACACAAGATGCTGGCGCCGATGGGAATCGGCGTTCTGTACGGTAAAAAGAAGCTGCTGGAGCGCATGCAGCCGTTCCTGCGCGGCGGGGAAATGATCGACTATGTGACCACCGAAGGCGCAACCTGGGCGGAGCTTCCGCACAAGTTCGAGGCAGGTACCGTGAATGCAGGCGGTGCTGCCGGACTTCTGGCGGCAATTCAATACTATCAGAAGCTTGGCTGGGCGTTCATTGAGCAGCGGGAGCTGGAGCTGACCCGGTATGCGATGGAGAAGATGAAGGACGTCCCGCATGTGACGCTGCTGGGCTCAGACAGACCCGAGGAGCATCACGGCATTCTGACATTCAAGGTAGACGGTGTTCATCCGCATGACATTGCAGCGATGATGGACGAGGACGGGGTCTGCGTGCGGGCAGGCCACCACTGCGCCCAGCCGCTTCTGAAGTATCTGGGCGTACCGAATACAACCAGATGCTCACTGGCTTTCTACAATACAGAAGCGGAGATTGACCGCTTTACGGAAAGCCTGGCGACGCTGCGCAGCAGGATGGGATATCAGGACTGAGGCCATTGACCGCGGGCGCCGCTGATGCAGTCTGACGCGGGCGGAAAGATGGAAAGGAAAGGGCAACATGCAGAATACGTTTTATAATGAAATCCTGACGGATCACAACCTGCATCCGGCACACAAGCATGATCTGCCGGATGCGAATATGCAGCTGGAGGGTGTGAACCCAAGCTGTGGAGACGATATTATCCTGAAACTGAAGGTGGAGGATGGGAAGATCGTGGACGGTGCCTATGTCGGAGACGGCTGCGCGATCTCTCAGGCATCCGCAGATATGATGCTGGATCTGGTGATCGGGAAGACAGAGGCGGAGGCCAGAAGGCTCTCGGACATCTTTTTGCGTATGATCAAGGGGCATATCACCGAGGAGGAACACGAGGAGCTGGAGGAGGCAGGTGCACTGATCGATGTCTCTCATATGCCGTCGCGTGTCAAGTGTGCTGTGCTTGGCTGGCATACAATGGATGAGATCTTTGATGAGCCGCAGAAGGCCATGGAAGAAGCCAGGCAGGGAAAAGAGGAGAACAGCGGAAGCTGATTTCAGGGGCTTTTATTCAGCCTGGAAACAGCAGACCGATTTCAGCATTGTGATACAGAGAGTGGGAAGGCTCCGGACAGCGGAAGCCTTCCTTTTTTTATGGAGGAACGAATACGATTTCGCAACCAGTTTAGCATTTTAAAGACAAATTATAAAAATGCATGTAAAACATAAATATGTCAAGGGATTGATATACATAATGCACAATACAGCAGGGAACATTTTGTGCATAAGGAGCCATTGACGGGGAAATAGAATGGGATTATGATGTAGTTACGAAAACGATTTAGTAAATCAAAGGAATCGCAGAATACATAGAAATGGGAGGTAGAAACATGAAAAAGCGTATGATGGCACTGGTCAGCATGGCCCTTGCAGGAGCAATGATTCTTCCGATGGCTGCAATGGCAGGAGAGACCGAGGCAGCTGCAGCGGGAGCGGACGAGGGCAAGGTCCTCAACATCGAGGTCTGGAACGAGGAGTTCAAGAGCAGGATTACCGATCATTATCCGGGTTATGAGAAGACAGACGATACCCATGGAAAGATCGGTGATGTGACGGTCAACTGGATCATCACACCGAACGATGACAACGCATACCAGAACAACCTTGACACCGTCCTTCCGGGCAATGCGGACGCATCGGCGGACGACAAAGTCGATCTGTTCCTGATCGAGGCAGACTACGCGAAGAAGTACATCGATGCAGATGCAAACGTTGCGATGCCGCTGAAGGATCTGGGTATCACGGCAGATGACCTTTCCAAGCAGTACAAATATACACAGGATGTTGTAACGGACGCGAACGGCGATCTTCGCGGTACTTCCTGGCAGGCCTGCTCCGCCGGTCTGATCTACAACCGCGCTGCGGCGAAGGAAGTCCTTGGAACGGATGATCCGGCGGAAGTCCAGAAGGCAGTTGCTGACTGGGATACCTACAATGAGACAGCTAAGAAGATGGCGGATGCAGGTTATCTGATGCAGTCCACTGTCAACGATACGTACCGTGTCTACTCCAACAACGTTTCCGGACCGTGGGTACAGGATGGAAAGGTTGTCGTCGATGACAATATCAAGAAGTGGGTCGATGATTCCAAGGCACAGGTCGATGCGAAGGAAACCACGACTGCCGAGCTGTGGTCTGATGACTGGAGCAAGGGCTTCTATCCGGAAGGAAAGGTATTCTGCTACTTCGGGCCGGCATGGCTGATCAACTTCTCCATGAAGGCAGACGATGAGAAATCCATCGCAGCGCAGGGCGGCTGGGGCCTTGTCAACGGACCGCAGGGCTTCTTCTGGGGCGGCACATGGATCTGTGCAGCACAGGGAACCGATAATCCGTCTCTCGTCAAGGACATCATGCTGAAGATGACAACAGATGATGACATCATGAAGGAGATTGCTCAGAAGGATTCCGACTGCGTCAACAACAAGGAAGTCCTGAAGGCGCTTGCATCCGATGATTCCGGCAGCAACAAGGTCCTCGGCGGACAGAATCCTTACCAGATGCTGGCAGACGGTGCGGAGAAGGTTGACATGAGCAATATCTCCATCTATGACCAGGGCTGCAATGAGGAGTTCCAGAAAGCCATGAAGAACTATTTTGACGGCAACGCTTCCTATGACGACGCACTGGCGCAGTTCAAGAGCGCGATCGTTGAGAAGTATCCGGAGCTGACCACTGACTGATCAGAAAAACAGATGATCCGGAGACTGACAGACACAGATTCGGACCAGCGAAGGAGCCTGCCCCGACGGGCAGGCTCCTTGCATGAAAAGAGACAGGTCAGATGATGGCAGCACGTGCCGGGACACCGGCTGCGCGGGACGGGCAGGGGACACCTGCCGGGATGATTCCGGGGCATACCGGAATCATAAGATCATCAGGCAACCGGAGGAGAAAGCGATGAAGAAGAAAAAAAGCGTGGTTACGAGATATAACCGCTGGGGATATATCTTCCTGATTCCGTTCGCAGTGGTGTTTGTCACATTTCAGCTGATTCCACTCTGCACGACAATTTACAACAGCTTCTTTGAAAACTATATGTCAGGCCTGAGGAAGGTCGGACCGAACTTCGTCGGTCTGAAGAACTATGCGAAGCTGCTGACCGAAGGAGACCTCGGGAAGTATTTTTGCAACACGATGATCATGTGGATTCTGGGCTTTGTACCGCAGATCATTCTCTCACTTCTTCTGAGCGCCTGGTTCACAAATCCGCAGCTGAGGCTGAAGGGACAGCGGTTCTTCAAGACGGTTATATATCTGCCGAATCTGATCATGGCGGCTGCATTCTCCATGCTGTTTTTCACACTGTTCTCCAAGGGCGGGCCGGTCAATTCCATTCTGATTGCGATCGGTGTCTTCAAGGAGCCGTATGATTTCATGGCGCACATCGGATCGGTCAGAGGACTTGTCGGGTTCATGAACTGTCTGATGTGGTTCGGCAACACGACCATCCTGCTGATGGCCGGCATGATGGGCATCCCGGATTCCCTCTATGAGGCCGCGGAGGTTGACGGGGCGACGCCGGGGCAGATCTTCTGGAGAGTGACGATGCCGCTGCTCAAACCGATTTTCGTGTATGTCCTGGTGACTTCGCTGATCGGCGGCCTGCAGATGTTCGATGTTCCCCAGATCCTGACAAATGGATCCGGCGATCCGATGAGAACGTCGATGACGCTGATCATGTACCTGAACAAGCACCTGTTCTCGAAAAACTTTGGAATGGCTGGCGCGCTTTCTGTCCTGCTTCTGATCCTGACCGGATTTCTGAGCGCGATTGTTTTCCAGGTGACGGCAAAGGACGAAGTACAGTAAGGAGGGAAGAGAGATGGCAAACCATTCAGCCGGAAAGAAAGGAAAAGGCAGCAGCGTTCATGCCAGAAGAGCTGTCGCTTACATCGTCCTGATATTGATATCCTTCCTGTGCCTGTTCTGGTTTTACGTTCTGTTCATCAATGCAAGCAGATCCAATTCGGAGCTTGGCCGGGGGTTTACGGTATTTCCGGGAAAGTATCTGGGCAAAAACTTTTATAACCTCTTCCACAGTTCGCTTCCAGTCGTCAGAGGCATGGTCAATTCTCTGATTGTTGCGGCACTGTCCGCGCTGCTCAGCACGTACTTCTCGACCATGACCGCCTATGCGATTCATGCATACAGGTTTGCAGGCCGGAAGGCAATTTTCACCTTCATCCTCGGAATCATGATGATTCCGACACAGGTGACAGCGCTGGGCTTTGTCAAACTGGTCCAGTCCATGAAACTGGAGGACAACTTCATTCCGCTCGTCATTCCGACAATCGCGGCTCCGATGACATTCTTCTATCTGAAGCAGTATATGGATTCAAACCTCCCGGGAGAGCTCCTGGAGGCTGCCAGAATTGATGGCGCCGGCGAGCTGAGGATTTTCAACACCGTTGCGCTTCCGCTGATGAAGCCGGCCATCGCCGTTCAGGCGATATTCGCCTTTGTTACCAGCTGGAACAATTACTTCACACCGTCCCTGATTCTTCACAAGGACAAAGTGAAGACGCTTCCGATCCTGATCGCGCAGCTTCGTGCCGCGGACTGGCTCAAGTTTGATATGGGGCAGGTCTACGCGATGATCGCGTTTTCCATCTTCCCTGTCATCATTGTCTACCTGATTTTGTCAAAGAATATTGTCGGTGGTCTTGCAGCAGGCGCCGTGAAAGGCTAAGCGGCAGGATGCCGGGAAAAAGCTGTAAGTATGAAAAGAGAAAGGCCGGGGAAATGCGCCAGACGGCACATGCCCCGGCTTTTCGTGTTATCATAAAGCTGCCGGCAGTATACTTATTTCAACAAATGAACATATTTCAAGTGTAGGATGATTGCAGTGTCAAAAGTCCGTCACCACAAAAGATGATTTGACACTCATATCGAAGGATAAGCAGAATATAATGAACGGCAAGCCGCAAACAGACCATACATTCCGGGCCGGGGCGTATGGTCTGCAGACAGAGGAACAGGAATGGCAGGAATATACGGAGAATTCGCTGAGACGCTTCAGAAAGTGATGGATCAGCTGGCCGGGGAGCTTTCAGATTACAACAATGAGGTAAAGGAGAAAACCGGGGACGGGATCTACGAGCATCTGCTTGGCCGGATCAAGTCGGAGGAGAGCATGCGGGAGAAATGCGACAGAAGAGGCATTCCTCAGACGGCCGAAAGCGCGCTGCGTGTCATGACGGACTCGGTCGGCCTCCGCGTCATCACCCGGTTTATCGATGACATCTATCAGATTGTCGGGTTTTTGAGGAAGCTTCCGGGTGTCACGATTGTGCAGGAGAAGGACTATATCCGGCATGCCAAGCCGAATGGATACCGGAGCTATCATGTCATCCTGGACAGGGAGGTGCCGTATCCGGACATAGATGGCAGACAGCCTGGTCATTACTATATAGAAGTGCAGCTGCGAACCATCGCGATGGATTCATGGGCGAGCCTGGAGCATCAGCTCAAGTATAAGAAAAACATCGGGAACGAAGAACTGATTGTGAAGGAACTGAAAAGGTGTGCGGATGAGCTGGCGGGCTGTGACCTGTCGATGCAGACCATTCGGAATATGATCCGGGAGGAAGAAAACGGGGATGAGGATACTGCTTGCAGAGGATGAGCAGCAGCTGTCGAGAGCAGTCGCTGCGGTGCTGAGCCATATGGGATATGAGGTGGATGTCGCGGAGAACGGTCTTCGGGCTGTGGAGCTTTCCAGGGAAAAGACCTATGACTGTATGGTCTTTGACATCATGATGCCTGTCATGGACGGAATCGAGGCCCTCCATCAGATACGGCAGAGCGGCGATGTGACGCCGGTCATCATGCTGACGGCCAAGTCTGAGGTCAGTGACCGGGTCACAGGACTCGATGCGGGAGCGGATGATTACCTGACAAAGCCCTTCGCGATCGCTGAGCTGGCTGCCCGGATCCGCTCTCTGATCCGGCGCAATGACTCCTATACGCCGAAGGTGATCTCCTGCGGCAATGTCAGCCTGGACACGACAGAGCTGGAGCTGAAGGCGGAGAATTCAGTCCGGCTTTCCGAGAAGGAAATGCAGCTGATGGAGCTGCTGATCCTCAATTCCGGAAAGGAGCTGACGGCTGCACAGATTCACGACAAAATCTGGAAGGATGATGAAAACACACCGGAAGGGGTTGTCTGGATGTACATCTGTTATCTCAGAAACAAACTGGAGGCGGTCGCAGCGAATGTCACGATCCTTGGCGGAAAGGAAGGCCCGTATTCGTTGAAGGAAAGGGCGGCCTTGTAGAGAAGCAGGGAGGCAGGCGGCATGGAGAAAAAACTGAAGAGAAAATTTATCCTGTTAGGGGTTGCTGCGGTTCTGATCCTTCTGCTGCTGGTCGGGGCGGGATTTCATTATTTCTCCTACCGGCAGATGTACCGGTCCCTGGATCTGACGCTTTCCTACGTCATCAATCATTCTGACGCCTATGAGGAAGGGTCGGGAACCGCATCGAACTCTGAGAAAGAGGGGACAGGAGAGGGAACGGAGGCCGAGACAGAGGGGCTGATCATTACCGGAATCAAGGATGGAGATGTGTCGGTGAAAACCCTGCCGGAGGATGAACACAATCTGCTGGAAAAACTGGTCATCGGTTTCCGTGATTTTGGAGATTCAATCGCCGGCAATGTGGAACTCACGCCCGAGAGCCGGTACAGGATGCGGTATTTCCTGATTACCCTGGATGAGAATGGAAATGTTGAGAAAACAAGTCTGTCTCATATTGCAGAGATCAACGAAGAGACTGCAAGGCAGCTGGCCCTGAATCAGTACAGGGTCCATAAAAAGAGCGGAATGATTGAATATGCCCGCTCCAGTTACTATTATAAGTCCGTGCCCCAGCCGGACGGCCGCACAGTGATCGGATTTCTGGAATGTACGCAGGAAGTACGGAGCGTCAATGCCATGCGGGCGATCACACTCCTGGTCTGCATGTTCGTCGTGGTGCTCTTCGTTGTGATTCTCAGGCTGCTGTCGCGGCGTGCGATCGCGCCCTACGTGGAGAATATCATCAGCCAGAAGCAGTTTATCACGAATGCGAGCCATGAACTCAAGACGCCGCTTGCCATCATATCGGCGAATGCCGAGGCAATCGAGATGATCAATGGCAAAAGTGAGTGGACAGATAACATCCTGGCGCAGGTCAGACGTTCGACCGGCCTGATCAACAGTATGCTCGCCCTGGCGAGGATGAGTGAGACACAGAAGATCGAACTGACACAGGTCGGGCTGAGCGATGTCGTGCGGGAAAGCGTCACGGACTTTCTGCCGGTGGCCGGTCAGAAGGGGCGAAAACTGGAGTCAGAGATCGCAGACGGCATCTTTGTCATGGGAGACAGGAACCTGCTGATGGAGCTGAGCAATATCCTGATTGACAATGCCGTCAAATATTGCGATGATGACGGAACCATCCATGTTACGCTTCGTAAGAAGGGGAAGTCTGGCGCGGTCCTGTCTGTTGCAAATGACTATCAGGATGGCGCCGGTATGGACTGCAGCAGATTCTTCAGGCGGTTCTACCGGGGAGACAGCTCACACAACAGCGGCATGGAAGGACATGGAATCGGCCTTTCAATGGCAAAGTCGATCACGGAGAAGATGGGCGGCAGCATCGGTGCGGCGTGGAAAGATGGCATCATTACATTCACAGTCAGTCTGTGAATCTGTCCTGCTGCCGGCAGATTCTCCCGGTTTGGGGAAGAGGATGTACAGGCAGACGGATGATGAAGACAGCAGTTCATAAGGAGGAGAGAAATGAGTAAATGGCAGCGTTTCCGGTATCAGCCATGTCTTCCGCTTGGGGAGGACGGCAGGCGGGTGACAGGTTCCCCGTCACACATTGACCTGTCACGGAAAGCGGCATCTGAAGGGATGGTGCTTCTGAAGAATGAAGAGAACGCCCTTCCGCTCCGGAAGGGCGAACGGGTCGCTCTCTTCGGAAAAGGATCGGCTGATTATGTCAAGGGTGGCGGCGGATCCGGCGATGTGACATGCGCCTATGTCCGGAATCTGTGCGACGGGATGCGGCTCAAGGAGAAGGAAGGAAAAGTACAGGTCTTTGGAAAGCTGTCTGAGTTCTATGAACAGAATGTCAGGAAGCAGCTGGAGACCGGGGCGGAGCCGGGCATGACGGTGGAGCCGGAGCTTCCGGAGGCGCTTCTTCAGGAAGCGAGGGAACATGCAGATACGGCAGTTATCACCATCTGCCGGTTCTCCGGAGAGGGCTGGGACCGCCGGACCATCGTGAACAAGGATGATCCTTACAAACTTGATCCGACCGAACAGAGGATGTTTGACCTTTCAGCGAAGATCTTCCCGGATGGCGATTTCTATCTGACGGATGCAGAGAAAGAGCTGGTCCGACGTGTCACGGCCCTCTTTCCGAAGGTGATTGCGGTTCTGAACGTCGGCGGGATGGTTGACAGCGAGTGGTTCAGAAGCGATGGCCGGATTCAGGGCGCCCTTCTTGCATGGCAGGGAGGGATGGAAGGCGGTCTGGCCATGGCGGATGTGCTGACAGGCGATGTCAATCCGTCGGGTCATCTGACAGATACATTTGCGAAGGAGCTTGACGATTGTCCATCGACAGCCGGCTTCCACAAGTCGACAGCCTATGTCGATTATGAGGAGGATATTTACGTCGGCTATCGATACTTTGAGACCATTCCCGGAAAAAAGGAGCGGGTCAATTATCCGTTTGGATTTGGACTGTCCTACTCAGAGTTTGTGATGATGCCGACTTTTGCGTCCTTTACAGAGGAGGGAGGCGGCCAGATCCTGCTCTCTGTGAAGGTTACGAATGTTTCGCAGACCCCCGGAAAAGCGGTCGCACAGGTCTATGCGCAGATTCCGCAGGGAAAACTCGGGAAGCCTTCCAGGACACTGGTGGCGTTTGGAAAGACAGCGCTGCTTGGAGCCGGTGAGGCGCAGCAGATCGATCTGACCTTCCCCATCAGCCGCATGGCATCCTACGATGACACAGGAAAGGTTCAGAAGTCCGCGTGGCTGCTGGAAGCCGGAACGTACAGGTTCTATGTTGGAAATGATGTCCGGGACAATTTCCGGATCCCGTTTGAGTGGTCGCTGGAGCAGACAAGGATTCTGGAGCAGGAGAGCCCGAAGTGTGTTCCGCATAAACTGAAGCGGAGGCTGCTGTCGGACGGGAGCTATGAGGCTCTTGAGACAGATGAGAACGAGCGTCCGGAGACGGAGCTGGATTCTCCGGTACCAAAGGGGACGCTGCCGGCACCGACGGAGGACAGAAATGCCCGCCAGCGTTCCTTCCTGGAGCAGCTTGATCCGCATCTGGGCGGACACCGGATCCTGCTTGACGATGTCGCGGACGGAAGTCATACGCTGGACGAATTCATGGACCAGCTGACGCTGGATGAACGGATCCATCTGCTCGGCGGTCAGCCGAATCGGGGTGTTGCCAATACCTTCGGATTCGGAAATCTCGAACAGTATGGTGTACCGGATGTAATGACGGCGGACGGACCTGCCGGCGTGCGGTTCTGGCCGCAGTGCGGCGTGAATACGACAGCATTTCCATGCGCGACAGCCCTGGCGAGCACCTGGGATACCGGACTGATTGCGCAGGTCGGCGAGGCGGCCGCGCTGGAGGCAAAGGAGAACAACATCGGCGTCTGGCTGGCACCGGCAATCAATATCCACAGAAGCCCGCTGTGCGGAAGAAATTTTGAATACTGGTCAGAGGATCCGCTGATCGCAGGGAGGTGTGCAGGCGCGCTCGTACATGGCGTTCAGTCGCAGAAGATCGGAACGAGCCTGAAGCATTTCTGCTGCAACAACAAGGAGACAAACCGGAAGAATTCGGACAGCCGCGTCTCGGAGCGTGCGCTGAGAGAGATTTACCTCAAGGGATTCGAGCTGATTGTCAAGCACGAGCAGCCGTACACGATCATGACCTCCTATAACAAGATGAACGGCATCCACACATCGGAGAACCAGGAGCTTTTGACAGGCATTCTCCGTGGCGAGTGGGGGTTTCAGGGAATGGTTACGACCGACTGGTGGACAAACGGGGAACACTACCTCGAGGCGAAGGCCGGCAATGATCTCAAGATGGGCGCCGGTTTCCCGGAGCGGGTACGTGAGGCGTATGACCGCGGTCTGATTTCAAAGGAAGAAATCACGGCAGACGCACGCCGGATTCTGGCGACGATCCTGAAATTTGAGTGAGAAGACCATACGGCGGAAGGAAGGGGCATCAGATGGCAGGGAGATGCGATACATGCACATACAATGAATATGACGAGGAGGAAGACGCCTGTTTCTGCTCGGCAGACATGGACGAGGACGATTTTTACCATTTTATGCTTCAGGACCGCAGAACCTGTCCTTTCTACCAAAACAGCGATGAGTATGCAGTCGTCCGGCACCAAATGTAGAAGGACAGCTGCCGGCGGATCAGCTGCGGCAGCCGGTGTGTATTGACAGGCTGCCAGAAGGGGCCGGGACACTTGATGGACGAAGAGGAGACGAGAGAGGGAGCCCGTATGGAGAAGACGAAGACAATCGAGGAAGTACTTGGGGAAAATGGGCTTGCATTTTCTCCGAATATGGAAGCGCATTATATGAAGGAGCTGGAGGGAATCTGGAACGATGCCTGTGCGGAGAGCGGCGGGGAAGTGACAGATGCCCAGGTGGACGAGTATCTGGATGTTCTCAAGAAGATGGGGCTCGTGATTCCGGTGCACCGGGAGGAGCTTGATCGGGAGAAGGCCAGAAAGCAGGCCGTTGACCCGGAGGTTGCCCGGATGCGCCATGCGCTCGCCGAGGAGCGCAGGAAGGAAGCTCAGGCGATGCGGGAAGCGGAGGACAGACGGGAGGAAGGAAAGCCGAATCCGGACAGTGTCTACCGGATTTTTCCGGTCCAGAACAAGACAGACCTGAAGCACCAGGTCTTTCTGATCCTGACTGTTCCGGAGGGGGTGGATATTCCCCACCACATCAGTGGAGGGTTCATGAATCCGGAAAGGGCTCTTGCGTTCGAGTACTATGACGGCGGACCGAAGTTTCATATGTCCCGGCTGCAGATGACGGGGGCGGATATTCGTTTCCGGAAGATGTTCAGCTGGCTGGGCATTCATCATATCTCGGTGCGTCTTTCAGGCGCACAGGATGGCAGCTCCTTCTATGTCTACGGGGTCAAGGCTGTCGATCCGCCGAAGGACGGGGGCGGACTGACAACGACGGAGGACAACTTCCTCCAGTATATGGTGGAACGGCTTCGGACATCGATCATCCAGGCGGCGGAGGAAGAAGTGCCGGATCAGATGGCGATGAACGACCTCCCGGACATCGTGAATTTCATGGACTGCTGTGCGGATACTCTGCCGGCGAACATTCGTCAGTGGGCGAGAAAGAACATTGTGATTGCCGGCCAGGAGAGCGGCAATCCGGACGAGAGACGTCACGCAAAGCGGGCGCTCTCGATGATGCTGAACATCCGGTGGAAGAGCTCCTACTTTGATCCGATCGACCCGGCAGAGGCCAGGAGAATCCTGGATGAGGAGCTGTATGGTCTGGAAAAAGTCAAACAGAGAGTGATTGAGACCATCATCCAGATCAACCGGACCCATACGCTTCCGAGCTACGGACTCCTTCTTGCGGGACCTGCCGGGACCGGGAAGAGCCAGATTGCATATGCAGTCGCCCGGATCCTGAAGATTCCATCGGCGGTTTTTGATATGAGTACCGTGCGAGATCCGGAGGCACTGACCGGAACTTCGAGAATCTACACGAATGCGCGGCCCGGAAGAATTATGGAAGCCTTCTCGGCAACCGGTTCCTCCAATATCGTGTTTGTCATCAATGAGCTGGATAAGGCGGACAACGAGAACCAGAACGGGAATCCGGCTGATACGCTGCTGACCCTTCTGGATAATCTGGGATTCACGGATAATTACATGGAGTGTCAGATCCCGACGGGCGGCGTCTATCCGATTGCGACGGCGAATGACAAAAACCGAATCTCCGAACCTCTGATTTCCAGGTTTGCGGTTATTGACATCCCGGACTACACCAGCGATGAGAAGAAGATTATCTTCCGCGATTATTCCATGCCGAAGGTGCTGCGCCGGATGGGGATGAGGAAGGAAGAGTGCAGGGTGACGCAGGAGGCGGTCGATGCCATTATCGATCTGTACAAGAACCGCCCTGGCTGCCGCGATCTGGAACAGGCAGCGGAGCACCTGGCAGGCAATGCACTCTACGAGATAGAAACGCAGAAGGTCAGCGAGGTGGAGTTTGACGCAGAGAAAGCTGTAAGACTTCTGCGAGGCTGACCGATCACATACATAAGCATAAGGCCCTTCAGTAATCTGAAGGGCCTGAATCTTTAACGATTGGTTCTGATATAGGTTTGTTCTGCTTTATCAGCTCAGGCGGAAGAAGAGCCCTGCTTTTTTCAGCGGCACACGCAGTGCCAGGTACAGCAGAACCGTGATCACCAGGGAAACAGCCGCATTGATCGCTGTGACCGCGAAGTTGATCGCGAAGGTTACCTCGGCAGCCGGACGGCCGAGAATGAACAGTTTATAGAGATAGCGGAGTCCGGGGTCTGCAAATGTATTGAACAGAAGGCCTGCAGCGGAGGCGATCACCACCCACTGTGTCAGCTTTTTCTGGTTCTGCTGTGTGCTGATGTGTCCAAGTCTGTGTGCGATCAGGCCGGCGATCACGCCGATCAGAAGCTTGACGACGAAGGTGACAGGCGCTTCCACGATATAGACGGGATCGATCAGGTCACCGATTGTCAGACCGATGGCACCGCCAAGACCACCGTACAGCGGACCGAGCAGCAGGGCTCCGAGTACAACGAAGGCGTTTCCAAGATGAACGGACACCTTTCCGCCCGGGGTCGGAATCGGTATAGACAGGTACGTAAAGACCACATAGGTCAGGGCAGCGAAGATCGCCGCGAAAGCCAGCTTCTTCAGACGCAGGCTGCTGTCGGGAAGGCTTGCGCTGACAGTGTGTTCCAAATTCGTAGTTTTCATATCGGTTTCCTCCTCTTTTTTGAAACTGACCAGAGTATAGATCCGATCTGAACACATTGATATATCCAATATGCGATATTTTTATATGACCAGATTATAACCGGATTATGACCGGGGCAGCCGGCTTTTCGATCCTGATCTGTGTGGCAGAAATTCAGAGCAGACCGGCCTGTGCCATGATTTCGTCACGGTGGTTCTTCAGCCACCGGTGTCTTTCATCATAGTTCGGGCAGACACGGTATACCTGTCTGTAGAAGCGGTCTGAATGGTTCATTTCCAGGCGGTGGCAGAGCTCATGGATGATCACTGAATCGATGACATCGTCTGGCGCAAGCATCAGCAGTGTATTGAAAGCGAGGCTCCCGTCTGCCTTGCAGCTGCCCCATTTCGATTTATAGATACGGAATGTGATCTTTCCATATGTGACACCGACAATCGGGGCATAGCAGGAGACCCGCCCGGGGATATAAGCCACGGCGCGTGCATGAAGCTTCCGAAGCTCCGCAGAAGAGAGCGGCCGGACTTCTCTGGCCGTTTTTTCCCGTTCAAGGGAGTCGGAGAGCTTCTGAAGGACCCAGCCGGCATGTGTCTCCACAAACCGGACGATGGAATCCTCGGACTGGCGGTACGGGGCACGCACGAGAACCTTACCACGGCGGACGATCAGAGAAAGCGTCCGTCTGTCCGACCGGATGATCTGGTATGAAAACTGTCCTTTTTTACTTTTATGATCCATAATTGTTTTTATCGTTTTTTTGTGGAGCTGCAGATGCTGCGGACATCTGACAGACATAGAGCTTGCACTACACTCGCACAAATGGAGGACGCCGTCAAGCGCCTGCGCGCGCCAGCCGGTGTTTTGGAGGAATGGACCTGATGCGCAAAGCAGAGAATGAGAGGGGAACATGCATCAACTGCGGGAAGTGCTCGGGGGAGATGACGATCTTCGCCGGGGTCCCGGAGGAAAAGCGGAAACTGGTCACAGACCAGGGACGGCATCTTCACAAAAGAAAGGGCAGCTACCTGTTTCGGGCAGGCGAGCCGGTCGGCGATATCTGGATCCTGCGCAGCGGAAAGGTGAAGCTCTGCGTTAACAGTCCGGAAGGGCGCGAGATGATCATCGGCATCTTTGCCGGCGGGGAGGCCATCTGGGAAGGGCTGTTTCTGAACGGCAGCCTGTATCCGTACTCCGCAGTCTGCCTGACAACGGTCGACGTCTGTGCGATTCCGGTGCATGATTTTCAGACAATGCTGCAGGACACCAGCGTGGCCTGGAGCATCATCACCGTCCTGAGCCGGAAACTCCACGATGCAAATGAACGAAATATGATCCTCTCGGCAAAGGAGCCGGAGGTGCGCGTTGCCAAACTCCTGCTCTACGAGGTGGAACATGTTTCGGGCCCGGAGATCGACCTCCGGCTGGAGGACATTGCTGCCAGCCTGAACCTGAGGGCGGAGACTGTAAGCCGGAAGCTTCGGGAGATGGAGAAGGCCGGCATCCTGAAGCGGACGGGAAAGGGAAAGCTTCGCATCATCGATCAGGAAGCCATCCGGCAGCTGGCAGGCTGATTTTTATCATTCTTGATATGATTCTTGATTATAATCAATGATTATTTCCCTGTTTTTCAATAAGATAGGGCTGTACCAGATAACAGATCAAAGAAAGGCAGACTATGGTCGAAGGATACATCCATTCCACTGAGTCATTTGGCTCGGCAGACGGTCCGGGCGTCCGCTTCCTGGTCTTCGTCTCAGGCTGCAGGATGCGCTGCAGATACTGTCACAATGCGGATACCTGGCAGATGAAGAAGGGCACCCTCATGACAGCGGATGAACTGCTGGACCGGGCAGAGCGCTACAGAAGCTACTGGGGGCCGAAGGGCGGAATCACTGTCTCGGGAGGCGAGCCGCTTCTGCAGCCGGACTTTTTGCTGGAGCTTTTTACAAAGGCGAAGGCAAGAGGAATCAACACCTGCATTGATACGGCCCTGGAACCCTTCACGACACAGGAACCTTTCTTCCACACATTTGAAAGACTGATGGAAGTGACCGATCTGCTCCTGGCGGATATCAAACAGATCGATCCGGAACGCCATGAGGCACTCACCGGGAAGCCAAACGACAACATCCTTGCCTGCCTGGAGTACCTGTCCGGAATCGGCAAGCCGGTCTGGATCCGGCATGTGCTTGTTCCTGGATGGACGGACGACGACGGATACCTCAGGCGGACGGCACAGTTCATCAGCACCCTTCACAATGTTGAGAAGATCGAGGTCCTTCCGTACCACTCGCTCGGTGCGTACAAGTGGGAGGAACTCGGCATCCCGTATACACTGAAGGGAACCGTCAGCCCGTCACCGGAGCGGGTGAAGGAAGCAGAAGCCATTTTGAGAGGAGAAAGATGATGAGAGAAGAGTGGGCAGGTTTCAAGGGAAACAAATGGACGGATGATGTCAATGTCCGCCAGTTCATCCAGGATAACTATACACCGTATGACGGGGATGAAAGCTTTCTCGAAGGACCGACAGAAGCGACCGACAGGCTCTGGGGAAAGCTCCAGGAGCTTCAGAAGGAGGAACGCAGAAGAGGCGGCGTTCTTGAGTGCGAGACGGAGGTTGTCACAGGCCTGACGGCTTACGGTCCGGGGTACATCGATGATTCCATGAAGGATCTGGAGAAGGTTGTCGGTCTTCAGACAGACAAGCCGCTCAAGAGAGCATTCATGCCATACGGCGGCATAAAGATGGCGGAGGAAGCGGCGGAAACCTACGGCTACAAGATCAATCCGAAGTTCCACAAGATTTTCAACGAATATCACAAGACCCATAACCAGGCTGTCTTTGATGCCTACACCCCTGAGATGCGCGCGGCTCGCCATTCTCATATCATCACCGGACTTCCGGACACCTATGGAAGAGGAAGAATTGTCGGCGACTACCGCCGTGTCGCGCTGTATGGTATTGATTTTCTGATCGCAAAGAAGCAGGAAGACTTTGCCAACTGCGGGGACGGGACGATGACCGACGATGTCATCCGTCAGAGAGAGGAGATTTCCGATCAGATTCGCGCGCTGCGCGGCATGAAGGAGATGGCACAGGCCTACGGCTACGATATCTCGGGACCGGCGAAGGATGCCCATGAAGCTGTCCAGTGGCTGTACTTCGGATACCTCGCTGCGATCAAGACCCAGAACGGCGCGGCAATGTCCGTCGGCCGTATATCCACCTTCCTGGACATCTACATCAGCAGGGATCTTGCTGCAGGGAAGATCACCGAGAAGGAGGCGCAGGAGCTGATCGATCATCTGGTCATGAAGTTCCGTATGGTCAAGTTCGCGAGAATCCCGTCCTACAACCAGCTGTTCTCCGGCGACCCGGTCTGGGCAACGCTTGAGGTCGCGGGCTTCGGCATGGACGGCCGCCACATGGTGACCAGAAACGATTTCCGCTTCCTTCATACCCTCGAGAACATGGGACCGGCTCCGGAGCCGAACCTTACCGTCCTGTACACGAAGAAACTGCCTGAGAACTTCCGCCGCTACGCTGCGAAGATCTCTGTGAATACCTCCTCGATTCAGTACGAGAATGATGATGTCATGCGTCCGGTCTGGGGAGACGATTACAGCATCTGCTGCTGTGTGTCCGCAACGCAGACCGGCAAGGAGATGCAGTTCTTCGGTGCGCGTGCAAACCTCGCGAAGGCACTGCTGTATGCGATCAACGGCGGGAAGGATGAGAAGTTCCTCGACAAGCAGGGCCGCCACATGCAGGTCGGACCGGAGCTGGCGCCGATCACCTCCGAGTATC
The DNA here is from genome assembly GCF_052118625.1 of Porcincola sp. LCP21S3_C12. Classification (NCBI taxonomy): domain Bacteria; kingdom Bacillati; phylum Bacillota; class Clostridia; order Lachnospirales; family Lachnospiraceae; genus Porcincola; species Porcincola sp. LCP21S3_C12. The sequence continues at coordinate 59,589 of NZ_JBQKGW010000012.1, forward strand.
TGGACTACAATGAGGTCATGCACAAGTACGATCTCATGCTGGACTGGCTGGCAGGACTCTATGTCAACATCCTGAATCTGATCCAGTACATGCATGACAAGTATTACTATGAGGCAGCCGAGATGGCGCTCATCGATACCGATGTCAGAAGAACATTTGCAACCGGAATCGCCGGGTTCTCCCATGTGGTGGATTCCATCTCAGCAATCAAGTATGCAAAGGTGAAGACGGTCCGTGACGAGACCGGCCTTGTGGTTGATTACAAGATCGAAGGCGACTTCCCGCGCTATGGAAATGATGATGACCGTGCGGACGACATCGCGGTCTGGCTGCTGAAAACCTTCATGAAGAAGATCAGAAAGCACCATACCTACCGCAATTCAGAACCGACGACCTCGATTCTGACCATCACTTCCAATGTCGTGTACGGGAAGGCAACCGGGGCGCTGCCGGATGGAAGAGAAGCCTTCACTCCGTTTGCGCCAGGGGCTAACCCGGCATACGGGGCGGAGCAGAACGGACTGCTTGCATCCCTCAACTCCGTGGCAAAGGTACCGTATGAGTACGCACTGGACGGGATCTCCAACACCCAGACGATCAACCCGGGCGCGCTCGGACACTCGACTGAAGAACGCTCTGAGAATCTGGTCAATGTCCTTGACGGATACTTCGAGAAGGGTGCTCATCACCTGAACGTCAATGTCTTCGGCGTTGAGAAGCTGAAGGATGCGATGGAGCATCCGGAGAAGCCGGAGTACGCGAACTTCACGATTCGTGTATCCGGATACGCGGTCAAGTTCATCGACCTGACAAGAGAGCAGCAGCTCGACGTCATCGCGAGAACCTGCCACGACAGACTGTAATTGTAACAGAGAAAGCTGCCCAACCGGGAGATCCCGGAATGGGCAGCTTTTATTTTGTTTCGGGAGCTGCCTGAGGAGGTGCTTGTCTGGCAAATGAGAGGGGAACCTGGGAAAAACAATGCGCAGTTCCTGCAGGCCATATGGTAAGATGGAACCGGCAGATGAAGAGGGCTGAAAAACCTGCAGGAGGTGTTATGGCTTCAAAATGTAATGTGAATGACTGGGATGAAATACAGTGTATCAGTGCCTATATGGAAACCGGTGACCAGCTCGCCGTGAAGGGGATCTATCAGGACAGCTTCGGATTTCCGGTAGAGGGGACCATCTGCCTGGATGTCAGGAAACGTGCTGTCCATATGGAAGCCGATCAGGGAGACCGGGCACTGAGCGCAGATTATCAGCCGGGCCATCCGATGCACATCCGCACAACGCCGAAACTGTCAAAGATCGAGCTGGACGGAAAGCAGACGCTGATCATCCCGGATGACGATTCGTATAACCGATTTGTGAAACTGCTCCGGTATATGGCCATGGCAGGAAAAGCCGGAGGCGATCCGGATTCAGTGCATGACGCTTCTGGCGCAGGCACCGAGACTGGCACAGACAACACAGACAATACAGACGATACAGACAGAAACATCCCGGCAGCAGACGGCAGCGGTGCGGACGGGAAGGCCGGGGCAAGTCCGATTCGTGCAATGGCCCGGATTGAGGACAGTGCATCCTACGCGCAGCTTCAGAAGCTGGTCGGTCTTGAGTCGGTCAAAAAGGATGTGATCCAGCTCGCCAATCTGATGAAGATGCAGGTGCGGCGGAAAGAACAGAAGCTGCCGGAGGTTCCATTCTCTCTCCACCTGGTTTTTTCCGGCAATCCCGGAACCGGCAAGACGACGATTGCGCGGATTCTGGCAGGCATCTACAAGGATATCGGAGTATTGTCGAAGGGTCAGCTTGTCGAATGTGACCGGGGGGACCTCGTGGCTGGCTACGTCGGACAGACCGCGATCCGGACAAAGGAGAAGATCGAGGCAGCGAAGGGCGGCATTCTGTTTATCGATGAAGCTTATACACTCGCACGCGGGGAGAATGATTTTGGCCAGGAAGCCATCGACACGATTCTGAAGGCGATGGAAGACATGCGGGAAGATTTTGTCGTCATTGTCGCCGGGTACACGGAACTGATGAAGGAATTCATTGGCAGCAACCCGGGACTGAAGTCGAGGTTCAACAAGTACATCGAATTCCCGGATTATACGGCTGACGAACTAGTGAAGATTTTTTACACCATGACGGAGAAATACAGCTACCGTCTGACGGACAAGGCAAAGGAGAAAGTGGAGGAAAAAATCCGAAAAATGGAAGCAGAAAAAGGGCCTCATTTCGCGAATGCGCGGGATGTCCGGAACCTGTTTGAAAAAATTGTCACAAACCAGGCAACGAGGCTGGCAACGCTTCCCGACGCGGATATCAGGGAGATTACAGAAACAGATATTTGCCTTGTTTAAACTAATATACGGTGCTAAAATAAATCATCCGATGGATGTCCGGTGACGGTTTCATCCACGAATTTGTCCCGGAAGAAATCCTGGCGGGGCAAGTCAGTTCAAAGGAAAACAGGAACAGGTGAGGAGGATTATTCATGAAACAGGGAAACATGCTGGCGATGATTCTCGCCGGCGGGAGAGGGAGCCGTCTTCATGAGCTGACCTCAAAGGTTGCAAAACCGGCTGTCTCATATGGCGGAAAGTACCGCATTATCGACTTCCCGCTCAGTAACTGCGCGAACAGTGGCGTCAACATTGTGGGTGTTCTGACGCAGTATGAATCGGTTCTGCTCAACAGTTATGTCGCGGGAGGCGGACGCTGGGGGCTTGATACGAAGGACAGCGGCGTCTTTGTGCTGACGCCCCGTGAGAAGGCTGAAACAGGGCTTGATGTCTACAGGGGAACCGCGGATGCCATATCGCAGAATATCGATTTCATTGACCAGTACAATCCGGAGTTCCTGCTGGTCCTTTCCGGTGACCACATTTACAAGATGGATTACTCCGAGATGCTGAAGGCTCACATCCAGGCGGAGGCGGACGCGACGATTGCCGTGATCGGGGTCCCGATCAGGGAGGCAAGCCGGTTCGGGATCATGAATACCGATGAGACCGGCCGGATTGTGGAGTTCGAGGAGAAACCGGAGCACCCGAAGAGCAACCTGGCATCGATGGGTATCTATATCTTTTCCTGGAAACTGCTCCGGAAGATGCTCGTTGCGGATATGAAGGATCCGGATTCTGCCCACGATTTCGGGAAGAACATCATCCCTCAGATGCTCGCGGATGGAAGGACACTTCTGGCGTATGAGTTCAAGGGCTACTGGAAGGATGTCGGGACCATCGATTCTCTCTGGGAAGCGAACATGGATCTTCTGGACAAGAAAGATGAACTGGATCTTGGGGCTTATTCCTGGAAGATTTACACCGCGGATGTCTCGACCCTCCCGGCTTACATCGGCGAGGAGGCTGAGACAGACCGTGTCTACATCACGCAGGGCTGCGAGTGCAGCGGGAAGGTTACCCACACCGTTATGTTTACAAACTCGAAGGTCGCGGAAGGCGCGACAGTCACAGACTCTGTCCTCATGCCGGGGGCTGTGGTTGACGAGGGCGCAACGGTCACCCGGGCGATGGTAGCCAATGGGGTACGGATCGGAAAGGGTGCCGTTGTCGGCAGCGCAGACAGTGAGCACATCGAGCTTGTCTCTAAGAATGTGAAGGGGGTGGAGTGATCATGGCAAAGGCATTCGGCATTGTAACTTCAACTCCAAGACGTGTCAGAGTCTACGGTCTGCAGGATTTCCGGTCGGCGGGGGCGATCCCTCTGTTCGGAAGATACAGAGTCATTGATTTCCCGGTCTCCAATCTGAGTAACAGCGGTATCGACAACATCCAGGTATTCATCGGCGGAAAGTATCCGCGCTCCCTGGTCGATCATCTGGGCACTGGGCGTCAGTACAACATCAACTCCAAGAGAGGAAGGCTTCAGCTTCTGTACTGCGAGGAGAACAGCCGGAACGAGGCTTACAACACCGACATTGCCAACTATCTGGCAAACAGAGACTATCTGGAGCGGATGGAAGAGGAGTATGTGGTCGTCACACCGTGTTACATGGTTTTCCGCCAGGATTTTTCGGATCTTCTGCAGCAGCACATTGAATCCGGCGCGGATATCACCATGCTGTATCACAAGGTTACGAATGCGAGAGATCATTTCCTGAACTGCCGTGTGATGACGCTGGATGATGAACAGATGGTGATGAGCCTTTCCGGAAATCACGCGAACAAGCAGAGCCAGAACATTTTCATGGATACCTATATCATGAAACGGGAGCTGTTCCTGAAGCTGATTGACAAGACAGCCACTTTCTCATCTGCGTTCTCGATGTCGCAGATGCTGGAGTACCGGCTTGGGAAGACCGATCTGGTGATCAGAGGAGTTCAGCACAAGGGGTACTTTGCAGCGATCGCAGATCTGGATGCATACTATGAGGCCAATATGGAGCTGCTGGATCAGAAGACGGCGAAGTCGTTGTTCACAGCCGACTGGCCCTTCTATACAACCACAACGGACGCCTGCCCGACCACCATCATGGAAGGAGCGGCTGTCAGAAGAAGCGTTGTCGCAGATGGCTCAGAGATCGCGGGTGAAGTCGAGAACTGTGTCCTCGGCCGCGGTGTCAAGGTCGGAAAGGGCGCCGTCGTCAAGAACAGTATCATTCTCTCCTATGTGGAGATCGGGCCCGGTGTCCATGTCGAAAATGAGGTTGTGGACAAGTGGACGAGGATCATACGAACGAAGGAAATGACAGCACCTGAAGGAAAAACCGGATTTGTCAGAAAGTCCGATCTGCTTTAAGAACAAAGGCCCCTGTGCGCTCACTCAGCGAGTGTACAGGGGCTTTTTCCTGCCTTCCGCCGGCCGGTCTCCCGGCAGCGGCAGACTGTGCTGGGATTTGCAGCAGACTGCACCGGAAACTTGCTGCAGACTGGGCCTTGGGCTTGCAGACTGCGCCTTGGGCTTGCGGTTGACATCTTGGATACGAGTGTTTATAGTCAAGTAGATTCTTGGAGATGGGAGCAGACAGAAGGGATTATTATGACATTAGACGAACTTCCGATTGGGAAAACGGCGACAGTCAGTGTCGTCGGCGGAAATGGAGAGCTTCGGCAGCATTTCCTCGATATGGGGATTATTCCGACGACTGACATTACGATGGTGAAATATGCGCCCATGGGGGACCCGGTGGAGGTCCGCATCAAGAGCTATGAACTCTCGCTTCGCATTGCAGACGCAAAGCAGATCGAGATCCGGGATGTACGCGAGGGGCTGGATGCAGCGCATGGAGCAGGGAACCGAAACACAGCAGACCCGGGGAGAGAAGCCGCTGCGCGGGAGGAGAAGGGAGACCGGCATAACCTTCGGCAGGCTGTGCCTCACCCGGGACTTGGTGAAGGCGGAAAGTACCATGTCAAAGCGGATGAGCATCCGGTTCCGGATGGTACCATCCTGACATTTGCACTTGCGGGCAATCAGAACTGCGGAAAGACAACACTCTTCAATCAGCTGACCGGGTCCAACCAGCATGTTGGCAACTTCCCGGGCGTGACGGTCGACCGCAAGGACGGTGCGATCCGCGGCTTCAAGGATACGCTGGTGACAGATCTCCCCGGTATCTATTCGATGTCCCCCTACACGGACGAGGAGATTGTCTCCAGACAGTTTATCCTGGACAATCATCCGAAGGGCATCATCAACATCGTGGACGCAACGAACATTGAGCGGAACCTGTATCTGACGATGCAGCTGATGGAGCTGAACATTCCGATGGTCATCGCCCTGAATATGATGGACGAGGTTCGGGAGAACGGCGGCTCTATTCTGATTAACAAGATGGAGGAGATGCTTGGCGTGCCGGTCGTTCCGATCTCGGCTGCCAAGAACGAAGGCATTTCCGAGCTGATCGACCATGCCATCCATGTGGCAAAATACCAGGAGCGGCCCGGCAGACAGGATTTTTGCTCCGAGTCCGAGGACGGGGGCGCTGTCCACAGATGCCTGCACGGCATCATGCATCTGATCGAGGATCATGCCCAGAAAGCGGATATTCCGCTCCGGTTTGCAGCCTCGAAGGTCGTCGAGGGAGATGAGCGTGTCATCAACCGGCTGAATCTTGATCAGAACGAGAAAGAGATGATCGAGCACATTGTTCAGCAGATGGAGAAGGAACGAGGGCTTGACCGTGCAGCCGCGATGGCGGATATGCGCTTTGATTTTATCAACAGGGTCTGCGGTGCCTGTGTGGTGAAACCCAGAGAAAGCAAGGGACATATCAGATCGCAGAAGATCGATAAGATCCTGACGGGAAAGTTCACCGCAATCCCGATGTTTATCCTGATTATGGGGCTTGTGTTTTACCTGACCTTCAACGTGATCGGTGCCTTTTTGCAGAACCTGCTTCAGACGGGGATCGACGCTCTCGGCGCGCAGGTGTCAGCGCTGCTCGAGCAGGCTGGGGCAAGCAGCTGGATCAGATCACTGGTGAGCGATGCGATCTTCGGAGGGGTGGGAACAGTCCTGAGCTTCGTCCCGCTCATCGTCGTCCTGTTCTTTTTCCTGTCGATCCTGGAGGACTCCGGCTACATGGCGAGGGTGGCATTCGTGATGGACAAGCCACTCCGGAAGATTGGCCTTTCCGGCCGCTCGATCGTTCCGATGCTGGTCGGATTCGGATGTACGGTGCCGGGCGTCATGGCATCGAGAACCCTTCCATCAGAGCGAGACAGGAAGATGACCATTCTGCTGACTCCTTTTATGAGCTGTTCGGCAAAGGTTCCGATCTATGTCTTTCTGTCGGTTCTGTTTTTTCCAAAGCATGCAGGGCTTGTCGTTGTCCTTCTGTACCTGATGGGGATCCTGACCGGCGTGCTGGTTGCATGGATCTTTAAGAAAACGACATTCCGCGGCGAGGCGGTTCCGTTTGTCATGGAGCTCCCGAACTATCGCATGCCGAGTCCGAAGAATGTCCTTCAGCTGATGTGGGACAAGGCGAAGGATTTCCTTCAGAGAGCCTTCACGGTCATCTTTCTGGCAACCATCGTCATCTGGTTCCTCCAGAACTTTGGGACGAATCTGAACATTGTGGAGGATTCTTCAAAGAGCATCCTGGCAGTTATCGCCGGAGCTGTCGCCCCGATCTTCAGGCCAATGGGACTTGGCGACTGGCGGATTGTGACCTCTCTGATCGCAGGCTTCATGGCCAAGGAGAGCGTGGTCTCCACATTAAACCTGGTGTTCGGATCACGGGCAGCCATCACGGCAGCGATCACGCCGCTGGCAGGCTTCTGCCTTCTGGTATTCTGCCTGCTCTACACGCCCTGCGTCGCGGCAGTTTCCTCTGTGCGCAGAGAGCTTGGGACAAAGTGGATGTTCTTTGTTATCATTAACCAGTGTGTGATTGCATGGGTTGCAGCATTTATTGTGTCACTTGTTGGAAGAGCGCTGGGACTGGCCATCTGACCGGTCCTGTACGGAAAGGGGAAAGCAATGGTACGTCATGTCATATTATGGAAACTGAAGGAAGAGCTGTCGGCAGAGGAGAAAGCGAAGGTAAAGAGAGAAGCGAAGGAGCATCTGGAAGGGCTGGTCGGTGTGGTTCCCGGGCTTCGTGAGATGCACATCCATATTGAAGGACTTGCGTCCTCCAACATGGACATGATGCTGGATGCTCTGCTGGATGACGCGGCTGCCCTGAAGGGATATGCCGTCAATCCGAACCACGTCAAGGTGGCAGACACGTATGTCAGGCCTTACACCGTGGTACGTTCCTGCCTGGACTACGAGGTCTGACAGTCCGATTGCTGCAGGAGCGCGCCGCGCCAGGCTTTCGCATGCTGTTCCTGTCTCCTGCGGACCAGAGACAGGTAAGCCGGAAAGGCCGAAAGGTCAGCGATCTGCAGGGGAAAGCGGGCTGCGGGAGACACAAGACAGCCGGGCAGCGTACTGCGGCAAACCATTACAGCTCCTGCCTGCGGAATTTTCCAATCATATCCCAGGTCAGGGAAACAGAATGATCCTCACAGGCGAGCTCGTCTCTCGGTATCCATTCCGCGGAGGCGAGCTCGTCTTTTCCGTCTGTGTTGAGGTGCACGGTCGGATCGCCGTCGACCTCAGCGGCAAAACCGGAGATCAGAGAGGAAGAAAACGCCCACGGCTGCGATTCGATATACCGGATATTTTTCACCCGAAGACCAACCTCCTCCATCGTTTCCCGGCGTACGGCATCCTCGAGCGTTTCCCCGATTTCAACAAAGCCGGCTACCAGGGAGTGGCGCTTTGTACCTTTCCGGCTGTATTTTGTCAGCAGGATCCGATCCTTGTCTGTGATCGCGATGATCACGACCGGTGAAATCCGAGGGTAGTAAATATGGCCGCACTTCGGACAGATGACGGCACGCTCTGTTGTTGAATGGACCGTCGCGACACCGCATTTTCCACAGAAATGGTGGAGCGTGTACCACTGCGCCAGCTGGACGGCGGTCGCGGCACCAAATGAAAGATAATCATGCTCCAGCTCGCGGAGCACCATCTCATTCACATACTGGTACGGAGCGCGTGCGGCGGGCGTTTCCGGAAGAAAGAAAAAACATGTCTCGTCGATTGAGAACAGATAGGTCAGAGTCTGTGAAAGGAAGTCCGAAGCAGAATGATCTGGGACCGGATTGGGAGCTGCAGCGGCCTCAGAGGCAGATTTAGCAGGGGAAGAGAGGAGATCGGAATCGCGGAGAAGATCCGAGACAGTCGGAAGCATCAGGCGGCCGCCTGCGTGTTCTTTCAGGAGAATCCGTCTGTCATCAACCACGATTACATAATCCGAATCCTTCGGGGCGGATGGGGTATATTCATTATTGAACGTATGCGGTGCGATATCCTGTATCATATCTTGTTCCTTTCCTTTCAGGCTGATATTTGCTAGAATAGCACTGTTCAGATGAAAATGACAGAACGTTCCAGGATTGGGTGGCTGTTCATGAGACATATTGAGACAATACTTAACAGGATCCCGGACGGAAGATCAGGCAGAGAGCTCACGCCAGGCTGTCTGGTACTGGAGGGCGGCGCTTTCCGGGGGCTGTATACGGGCGGCGTGACGGATACCCTGCTGCTGAATAATATTAATATTCAGACGGTCATCGGCGTTTCAGCCGGGGCACTTTACGGAGCCTGCTACTGTGCAGGAAGAATCGGATGGCCAAGCAGGTTCAACATTACTCACTGCAGAAATTCGAGCTACGCCGGGCTTCGCGCCATCCGGAAAAATCAGGGCGTCATCGGGTTCAACATCGTCTTTGATACCTTTAAGACAGAAGATCATGAGAACATTCTCCGGATCATGAGTCCGGAAAGACGGCTTGTCGCGGTGGCGACAAACTGCCTGACCGGTCAGCCCACCTACCTTGAGAAGACAAACTGCTCGGACATGTTCACCGCCATCAAGGCTTCCGCAAGCATGCAGGTCCTCTCCAGAATGGTCTATCTTGATGGAATTCCCTATCTTGATGGCGGAAATTCAGACTGTATTCCGGTCGACTGGGCGATCAGCCAGGGGTATGAGAAGATCATTGTCGTAAAAACGCATGAGAGAGGCTGGCGGGATCCCGGGGAGCCGGAGACACAGCTCCGGGCTGAACAAAGGCTTTACCATAACTTCCCGGCGCTGTATGATTATATGATGCATGCGGATGAGCGCTACAACAGGCTCTGCGACCACATCGATGAGCTTGAGAAGCAGAAACGGATCCTTGTGATCGCTCCCAGCCAGCCGCTGGATGTCGCAAGGCTTGAGAAGAATCCGGAAAAGCTCTATCGGGCATACCGAATGGGCGTTGTGAATACAGAGCACCGGATGAACCGGATCAGAAACTATCTAGGAATCACGCAGGAGTGATGTCTATGTGTGCTTTGCTGGTGTTTTCGAGAAGTGCAGCCGTTCTGCATGCGCAGGGACAGCAAGTGTAACTTAAAAGACAGAAAGGACAAGGATGGAGAAGGACAATCAGGAGAAAGTCATCGTCATCGACTTTGGCGGGCAGTACAACCAGCTTGTAGCCAGGCGTGTGCGCGAATGCAACGTGTACTGCGAGATTTACTCTTACAGAACGCCGCTGGATCAGATCCGGAAGATGAATCCGAAGGGGATTATCCTGACAGGCGGACCGAACAGTGTCTATGAGAAAGGGGCGGCAACAGCGCCGAAGGAGCTCTTCGAGCTGGGTGTGCCGGTTCTTGGCCTGTGCTATGGCGCTCAGCTGATGAACTATGTGCTTGGCGGGAAGGTTGCGCGCGCTGATGAACGTGAGTATGGGAAGACGGAAGTCATTGTCGATAAGCCGCTTTCCAGACTTTATGACGGAATCCCCAGCCCGATGGTCTGCTGGATGAGCCACAACGATTACATTGCGGAGCCGGCGCCGGGATTTGAGATCACGGCTCATTCCGCGAACTGCCCGTGCGCATCTGATGAGGATCCGGAGCGAAAGCTGTATGCGATCCAGTATCATCCGGAAGTGCTGCATACGATGTTCGGAAAGGAAATTCTCCGCAACTTTGTGATCGGAATCTGCGGCTGCTCCGGAAGCTGGAAGATGGAGGACTTCGCGCAGAAGACGATTCAGGAGCTGAGAGAGAAGATCGGGGATGGAAAAGCGCTCTGTGCGCTTTCTGGAGGGGTGGATTCTTCTGTCGCCGCGGTTCTGCTCTCGAAGGCCATCGGCAAGAATCTGACCTGTGTCTTTGTCGATCATGGTCTGCTCCGCAAGGATGAAGGGGATCTGGTAGAGTCTGTCTTCGGACCGGATGGGCCGTATGACCTTAACTTTATCCGTGTCAATGCCCAGCAGAGATTCTATGACAAGCTTGCCGGTGTGACCGAGCCGGAGAAAAAGCGCAAGATCATCGGGGAGGAGTTCATCCGTGTCTTCGAGGAGGAGGCAAAGAAGATCGGCGCAGTCGATTATCTCGTGCAGGGAACCATCTACCCGGATGTCGTCGAGAGCGGACTCGGCGGAGAATCCGCCACCATTAAATCCCACCACAATGTGGGAGGTCTTCCGGATTATGTCGATTTCAAGGAGATTGTGGAGCCGCTGAGATACCTGTTCAAGGATGAGGTCCGGAAGGTCGGGCTGCACCTTGGAATCCCGGAGAAGCTCGTCATGCGTCAGCCATTTCCGGGACCGGGACTGGGCATCCGGATCATCGGTGAGGTGACAGCTGAGAAGGTCCGGATTGTGCAGGATGCGGATGCGATCTTCCGGGAGGAGATGGCGAATGCCGGACTCGACAAGACAACCGGCCAGTATTTCGCTGCGCTGACGAATATGCGCTCTGTCGGCGTCATGGGTGATGAGCGGACCTACGACTATGCAGTCGCCCTCCGTGCAGTCAACACGGTCGATTTCATGACGGCAGACTCCGTCGAGATTCCTTATCCGGTGCTGAAGAAAGTCACCTCAAGGATTATTAATGAAGTCTCGCATGTCAACAGAGTCTTCTATGACATCACCAGCAAACCGCCGGGAACAATCGAGTTCGAATAATAGCATGAAGGCTGTGAGCTGTACAGCATGGGAATGTATGCGTTTCAGACACTCGCCTATGAAGCGGGTGCAGTCTATCACATTCCGATGCTCCCGCCGCTGGTCAATTGCGAGAAGTTTGAGGAGTATCTGGAGAAGTATAACCGGTAGGGAGCTTTGAAAAGAGAATACAGAATTACGTTGAGGCATGGCTTAGGAGGCTGTGCCTTTTTTGATATAGACTGTCAATGGCAGGAACATTTTACTTTGATGGATTTATTAACTGGGAAGTCTTGCAGATATGCTTATAAAAATGTGAATCATAAGCATATTTGCAAGACCGAAAGAGGGCAAATTACGATGGATATCCGAGAATGCTGATTGCGAGGACTTATCAGCCGGAAATGGAATATCAAGGAATTCGTATTATTGACGCTGTTGATTGGTTACTTAATCCCCAAAATGCTTAAATTCGCAATTTTGGGGAATAAGAAAGACGCAAATCTGGTATGGTGTTATGCCCAGCTTGGAATGTATCTCATGTAACGAGGCGCGGTATTGGCATCTTTTGGCTTATAAGGTCAAATAGGATGATACTTGGAGCATCTGAATGCATCAGACAGGGTGAGATTTTCAACAACGGGATATTTTTCAAACTATGAGACTACATGAGCAAATTAAAAGCAAGTTAAAGTACACCCGGAAAACGTTGAAAATACAGGGCTTCTGTCATTCTCTGAGGTGAAAATGATTGAGCTCAGCAAGTTAAACGTGTCAGGGAGAGTGGCTTACCGTTTCACCGGGCGCTTTTTACCACGCGCGGATCGGAAGATATCGTGATATGCAATTGGTAGCAAGAGATGAAATTTGCGAGTGGCTATTGTTGTTTTTTATTGACGATTATTCATTCAATAATGTAATTTTCGGCATGTTCCCGGCAATGTTCTGGTGTGGGCTATAACCTTCAAGAGAGGTTATCATCCACCTACTCGTGCTGTAATGGGTGATAACATGGGTAATAAATCGGATCACGTCCACTTGCCTGAAGATAAAGGAAAATTGCTAATCGAAAATTATTCCGGCTGTTTGCCATTCAGCGTTTTGATTTTTTCGTAATAGGAGATCATTCTTTTTTGCATCCCGGACTCATCATCCGAGATGCTTTTAATTATCTCGAAAAGTATTGGATCGTCTTTTTTGGATACAACGATCGCAGTCGGAGAAGGATCGTCTGTTTCACAGCAGAGATATTCATAAGAGCAGTGAAATGTCTGTGCCATGAAGCAGATCATCTGGTATGAAGGAATCCGCTCACCATTTTCATATCTCCAGTATCCCATAGGGGACAGATTAAGCATTCTTGCTGCTTCTGATTTATTGATATTTAGGCTGGTGCGGATTTCCTGTAACCGCTCGGGACTGAAAGCCATATGTATTCATTATCTCCTGGATTCTGGAAAAATTCTTAAATACTCTATTTGATTCTATTTGATATTGGGCTGAGAATCAATTATAATTTATCCAATGGATATAATTATTACTGAACGGAAATCATGATACAACGACAGCAGGGAGATCAGCTATGAGCTACGATATTTCCTTAAATGATCCTGTTACAGGCAGGATGGCAGAGGTTCCGGGACATTTCATGATTGGAGGAACATACAAAGCGGACTATCATCCTGAAACGCACACATTTACACCGGCATTAAATACTGAGGCTGATTTGAATGTCACATACAACTACTCGCGCTATTACGAAGAAGTGTATCCTGAGAATGGCATCAGAACAATCTATGGCTTGTCAGGCGCTGACAGCATACCGGTCCTTTCCAACATGATTGAGAAGCTGGAAGAAAAATACAAAAAAGCCAGCGAATGGATTACGGTAAAACGACAAATTCAAGTAGCATATGATGAAAAAGGGAACGCCATAGAAGATCTGCTGAAAGCTATAGAGAGCGGAATCAAGTACTCATGGCGCGATGAAACAGTGGATTGGTATGAAGGACCTGATTCGGATTATTGGAGGTCGACAGCGGCAAACGCCATAAAACCTTTATATCAGCTTCTGGCACTTGCCAAGATGCGGCCGGATTGCATATGGGACGGTGACTGAACTGATTTATCCCGCCATTTATCACGCCAAATGGAGAATATAGAAATTGTGTATGAAAATAGTACAGGAATACTTAAAGACTCTTGATCCGGACAAATTGTATGATACATACTGCAGTAAATACGGGACATTCAAAGATGTCAGCGCTATGTCAGTACCGCCGGAAGTGATGCAGAAAATAAGAGAATACTATGAGAATAGGAGAGGAAATTTCCACGCATACATTGAGCGGCTTCTTTCTCTTACTCCTTCCGTTTCTGAAGAGGTTTCCATTCTGCTTTCCTATCCTGGTTTGGATGAATCGGAGTGGATGATCGAGCCGATAACGGAAATGTTCCTGCAGTCGGATATTCTCGAAAAAGCGGATGCTGATCTTACGCCATACGCGTATGAGTTCACAGCGCAGGAAGAAATTATGAGCTTTCTTGTATCGGACGCGCCATATACACAGCATCACCTTTTTGAGCTTATGGCTGATGTTTTATATGAAGCATCATGGTTCGGATACGAGCAGGAAGGTCTCGAAGACGCTATAAATAAACTGGACAAAGCGAAAGAAGAAGTGAAGGCAGGGCATACGAAACCGTTCCATTTCGAAGATTTTTTTCCGAAAGACATTGTGGATGAATATGAAGAAGAGAAAAGGGAACTGGGCGAAGAAGGAGAATGTCTGCAGCATAATGTCTTCGAGGCGGAAAATGCCCTGAATCGGTATTCGATGCTGAAACAGGTGGGAAGAGTGAGAGACGAAATGAAAAGAGGAAACATGCCTCCTACAAGCATTGTAAAATAACGAGCGATATTTCCGGCATTTTGGAAGGATTGAATACTACGTTACGATTGATGTGGAGATGAAGTCTATTGGAAATGATTTGAATTGTAACGTAAAATAAGTTACAATTAAAAATGACCAGAACTTTCACTTTCCATGCATTAAGAGGTAACAGATTGGAAGAGTATATTGAAAAAATCCTTCATCAGTATGTTCAGATCTTTCCTTATGAAGAGGCAAATAAGTTACCACTAGCACTTAGGGGAACGTATACATTTTATTGGCTGATTATTGGGGGCTATAAAGTACTCGCTGCTGAACCGTTTGAAAAAATGACTCTTGTGGACTTGAGAAAGCAACATCGGCAGATAGAAATATTAACCGGTCAGAAATGTGTTCTTTTTCTTAAGAATATTAACTACTATACGCGGGATACTCTGCTGGAAGAAGGAATACCTTTTATATGGGAGAACCACCAGATATACCTACCCTTTATTGGAATTCTTTTAGATGATCAGAAAGGGAAAAAAACCATTCCGTGCGGCAGGATATCATTTCTGACGCAGAAGCTGCTTCTCTGCTCCCTGTATCAGAACTGGGAGAACGTAAACGTAACGAAAGCAGCGGAATTAATGAACGTTTCCAAGATGTCTATTACACGAAGCTTTGACGAATTGGAAGCACTGAATGTTCCGTATCTAAATGTGAAGTATCGTGCCAGGAATTTTACCGCTGATACGGATAAAAAAGCTATGTGGGAGCAGATTCGACCCATACTCCGTAATCCGATTGTGAAGATTTATGCGCTTAAGGAGCAACCAGAACGACTTTTCACGCTATCAGGACTATCGGCTCTTTCCCATTATTCTCTGTTGAATGAACCGGACTGCCGTTATATTGCAGTTGCGAAAAAAGAACTTTCTTTGATTGATTTTTCTCTGGATAAGCTGTCCGGAGTCGGAGATATACCTGAGTGCATCGTACAGGAAGTTGGGTATAAGATACCTTTCGGAGACAAGAAAGCAATAGATCCATTTTCATTGATGCTCGGTTTAAGTGATGATGAACTGGAGGAACCGCGTATAAGCAAATCAATTGATGAAATGTTGGAGAAGTATGTATGGTAAAAGGACTTGATACATTCCGCGACTATTTTTCAGACTTTACGGATCAATATGTACTGATTGGAGGAGCCGCTTGTGATATTTCCTTCGGAGACATTGGATCAGATTTCCGTGCGACAAGAGATCTGGATATTGTAATTATCGTAGAGGCTCTTACAAAAGAATTCGGAGAGCATTTCTGGAACTTCATTCACGAAGGCGGATATCAGAACAGAGCAAAATCGAGCGGTGAACCGCAGTTTTACAGATTTGATAAACCACTTGATGACAGATTTCCACTGATGATTGAGTTGTTTGCCAGATCAGAGTATTTACTTGATTATGATAACTCTCTGACACCTGTGCATATTGATGACAGCGTTTCCAGTCTCTCCGCAATACTATTGAATGATGCATACTACGGAGCCTTACTTCAGGGACGTGATATTATCGGAGGCGTTTCTGTGCTGAGGCCGAGCTGGCTGATTCCATTCAAGGCTAAAGCATGGCTAGATCTGAGAGAGAAAATACAGCAAGGAATTCATGTAGATTCACGGGACCTGAAAAAGCATCGGAATGATGTTATACGTATAGCATCGGAAATGGTATTGGAGCGGTGTGAACTTCCTGAGGAAATCAGGAGGGATATGACCGTTTTCATCGACGAGATGAATGTTACGGATCAGGATCTTAAGAATTTAAAAATACACGGTGTAAAAGCATCTGATCTTCGGCAGGTTCTTACAGATGCATATCTCTGACGGTGACGAAAAGATAGAACGCTTGTAAAATCCCAAGATTGGGTCAAAACAGCTTGCAATGGACGCCACTCCACGGCATAATGATATTGTCACTCGTGACAATAAAATGACATTCAAATCATCCGTAAATTCATGAATCAGAAGAGAACAGTTCAGAAGCGAACTGTTTCGCGCGTTGATATAGGATCTATGGACCTCTAACCCCTTTTCAATCGAAGAGCTCGAGTGAGTCTAGAGTGGCTTAGAGGTTAAGTAAACAAATCTAGTAATTTCAAGGCTTGAAATCATGTTAAAAAAACATGGTTTCGGGCCTTTTTTATGTCGTGATACGATTATGATACGATTTTTTTCGGAAAAAACTGAATCTGAATTATTCCAGAATAGTGTCCGGACGGAAAAGCCGGAACAGAACAGCTTTACGCAAATTCCTTTGTCATTGTACGAAGCGCAGCCATACCGAGAGATAACGCCATTGTCGAGACAGCTATATGGACTTCTCCGTTATCGGACCTGCCTTGCTGAGAAGTATTGCTGGGAAGACGAAAAAGGCAGGAGATACATTTATTTCACAATCCGGCAGATCTCAGAAGAACTGGGGTGCTCGGTCAGAACGGCAGGAAAGCTCATGACAGAGCTGCAGGGAAAGGGATTACTTGAGAAGGAACGGCAGGGGCAGGGAAAGCCAAATCGAATATATCTGAATGAGCCTGGAGAACTGTTTC
Organism: Porcincola sp. LCP21S3_C12; assembly: GCF_052118625.1. Lineage (NCBI taxonomy): Bacteria > Bacillati > Bacillota > Clostridia > Lachnospirales > Lachnospiraceae > Porcincola > Porcincola sp. LCP21S3_C12. The sequence continues at coordinate 76,554 of NZ_JBQKGW010000012.1, forward strand.
CGGGCGGAAAGGAAAGAAATGAATGATGTAAAGATTAATATAACGCTCGACCCTTTGAAGAACGGGCTGGTAATGCAGGATCATGGCAAGAAGGTGCCGCTGGAAAAGGATCTCCATTATCCAATCATCGGAAGCAGTTTATGCTGCAATACTTGTTCCCATAACAAAATATTGTTTCCCAGCCTTAACGAACTCAAAGCGGCATCATAGGAACGATATAACTTGCCTCTTCATCCCGATTATATGCAAGAAAGGAGAGCTGCACCATTAATTTCGGGTCAGAATATCTGACAATGCCATAGATTATTGCTGCACTTTATTCGTTAATAACCCATCGTCCGCCGCGATCAGCGCCTCAGACCGCGAAGAAGCTATCCAGCTGATCGAAGAGGCGGTTTCCAATGGTGCCAGCCTTAATAAAGCCTGCCTTGAGCTCGGGATTCCAGAAAGGACATACTATCGGCGGAAGGCTCTTATAAAAAGGCTCTTATAAAAAAGAGACAACCTCGCGGATACAACTGATCCACAGGCGTCTCTTCTCCCTACTTGATGTTCTTACAGTAATCAGACTATTTCTTGTTGTTCTCCCGGATGTGCAGAAGAGAATCATTCGCCAAATTCAATCCCGTCCTTCTCTTTACGGCCCTCTACGTCCTTCTCTTCTTCTTTAAACTGATCACGGAATTCTCTCGGGGACTGTCCGCACAGCTTATGAAAAAGCCTGCTGAAGTACAGCGGATTATCATAGCCAACGACAGAGGCAATTTCCTGCACGCTGTACGCAGTCGTCTCCAAAAGGATCTGCGCATTAGAGATTCTAATGGAAAGAATATATTGATTTGGTGTATGCCCCGTATATCGTTTGAAACTTCGAATGAACCAGCTGATGCTCATTCCTCTTGCAGCCGCATACTCTTCTATGCTGATCTGCTTCCTGTAGTTCTCGTGAAAATAAGCAACGGCATGTACCATTTCTTCAGACAGGAACGGATTCTTTGGTGTAACATGCTCTCCGTCCAGTCTGTGAATCATGATAAAGATTTCCCGCAGGTACATTACAAGAAGTTCTTCGTTATCCGTCCGGTTTCCTTTTCGCTCCTCGATCATCCTCTGAAACAGATTCTTATACTCAACGGACGTACCCGTATAGATTACATGCTCATGATCCTTAAATCCGTACTTTCGAAGGATATTCGTCACGTCATTTCCAGTGAAGTGAACCCAGTAAACTTCAGTCCGGTCAACACCGTAATAATAATACCGTTGTTCTTCTCTCGGACGGTACAGCACCATATTACCTGCGTTGACGATCTGTCGTTTCCCATTGAAATAGAAATAAGCTCTGCCATGCGCCACATACAGCAGCTGAAAGTCGAGCCTTCCTCTCGGTCTATACGTCGGAAGCCGCGGCCGACTGATCAAACGGAACATCCCGCAGCTGCCAACAAACAGCGGATGTTTTCTGTCCTTAAAGTCTATCCGGTTATTCTTATAGTAGGCGTTATCGACAATGAGATCTTTTTCCTCAGGCATAACGACTTTCCCCTTGATGATACATTATTCACACTCCCAGAAGCCTTCTGCTGTCGCACCGACCCCGGCTTTTCAGATATTGTATCATTTTGTGCATGTTTCATCTATTTTTCTTTATATGAATTTCTCATTAACACCGATAAACTACAGATAAACAGAAATAAATGACAGCAATGGATGAACATCATATGAATTCTGTTCCGAGTCAATAAAATGCATGACATGGTAATGTCATGAAATAGATTGAAACCTCATGTGATACAGAAAGGAGATTCCCAATGGTTGTAAAGAACAATTTTGAAAATCTCGATGTTCTCCACGAGAACACAATGCCTGACCGCGCATATTATGTCCCAGCCTCCGAAATGATACCAGATCCGGTTGAACACCGAGAGGAGTCAGACCGACTGCAGTTTCTGAACGGAGACTGGGCATTCCGCTACTACGACAGTATTCGTGAGATGGAAGACCGCTTCTGGCTCCCGGATTTTGATTCATCGGCCTTCGGAAAAATCCATGTTCCTGGGATGTGGCAGACACAGGGTTTTGACCAGCATCAATACGTCAACATTCGCTATCCTTTCCCGGTTGATCCACCTTACGTTCCTATCGACAATCCCTGCGGAGCATATCTCACTTCTTTTGAGTATCATAAGGATCCGGAGGTACCACGCTGTTTTCTGGAATTTGAAGGTGTTGCCTCCTGCTTCTACGTATGGCTGAATGGACGTTATGTCGGTTACAGTCAGGTTTCCCATGCCCTCTCTGAGTTTGAAGTAAGTGATTTTCTTCAGGAAGGTGAGAACACCCTAGCCGTTCTGGTTCTAAAATGGTGCGACGGAAGCTATCTGGAAGACCAGGATATGTTCCGCATGAACGGAATCTTCCGTGACGTTTATTTCATGAATCGTCCTGCGAACTTCATCTTCGATTACTTTATTCAAACTCAGATCAAAGGAGATTCTGCTGTTGTTTCAATTCATACAGAATGTGCAGATGATCCACTCCCAGTCTCAGCTGATCTCTTCGACCCGGAAGGGAACAAGATTGTCTCTGTTTCTTTTACCGATGAAACCCTTATTACGCTTGATCATCCTGAATTATGGGACAGCGAACACCCCGCGCTTTATTCCCTGGTGCTGTCTACCCCTGGAGAGGTCATTGAAGAAACCATCGGTATCCGCGAAGTAAATGTGGATGGAAATGTCCTTCTCCTCAACGGAAAGCAGCTCAAATTCCGCGGTGTCAATCGCCATGATTCGGATCCTGTAAATGGCTATGTTCAGACCGTGGCCACTATGAAAAAGGATCTTTCTCTAATGAAGCAGCACAATATCAATGCTATCAGGACCAGCCATTACCCCGCACCGCCTATGTTTCTGCAGATGTGCGACCGTTATGGCTTCATGGTTATTGATGAAGCCGATAATGAAAGTCACGGTCCTTGGATGCTGTATTACCAGAAAGATACCGATGAAGAACGGGCCGCCCGATGGAACGAAATGATCTCAGATAATCCCGCTTTCAATGAAGCTACGCTGGATCGGATAAAGAAGATGGTTGAGCGGGATAAGAACCGTCCTTCCGTCCTTGTCTGGTCCATGGGTAATGAATGTGGGTACGGATGCACGTTTGAACGAGCCCTTGCATGGACCAAAGACAAGGATCCCGGAAGACTCACGCATTATGAGAGCGCATATTACCGCGGGAAAGAAAGAAAATATGACTATTCGAACATTGATCTTTACAGCCGGATGTATCCTGCCTTCGATCAGGTGACAGAGTACTGTGAATCCAATCCTGATAAGCCATTCCTCATGTGTGAATATTGTCATTCCATGGGCAATGGTGCCGGCGACTATGAAGACTATTTCCGCCTGATCGATCAGTACGACTGCATGTGTGGAGGCTTCGTCTGGGAATGGTGCGATCATGCAATCGATGAAGGTGTAACAGTTGAAGGCAAGAAGATTTACACCTACGGTGGAGATCATGGTGAACTTCTCCATGATGGCAACTTCTGCGTTGATGGTATGGTTTACCCCGACAGAAGACCTCATACAGCACTTCTCGAATACAAAAACGTCTGCCGTCCTGCCCGCGTTATCCTCTGGGATGAAAAGATCGGCCTGCTGGTGAAGAATGAGCTTCATGACACAGACCTTTCCGATTATCTTGATATCTACTGGGAAATCAGATGCGACGGAATGCTCACAGACAGCGGAAGAATTCCGGAAGAAGAAATGCCATCCATTCTTCCAGGCGAAGACAAATGGATTCCTTTCTCAGTCAATGCTCCAGAAAAAGGCAAAACGTGGCTAAAGATTATTTATCGTCTTAAAAGAGCAGACTCTTTCCGGAATGAAGGCTTTCTTCTCGGATTTGATGAGGTTCCCCTGGTAACCACGGACTCCCGAAATCAGATTGTCCGGCATTTGAAGAAGAGGATTTCTGCCGTGTCAGGATCTGCTCATACTCCTCTCCGCCTTACAGCAACAGAAGATGAGATTCAGATCGAAGGGAAGCATTTTTCCTATACTTTTAACCGTTTGACCGGTCTCTTCTCTCACATGACAATGGATGACAACGATCTTATTGCCCAGCCAATGGAACTCAATATCTGGAGAGCCCCCACTGACAATGATATGTACATCCGGAAGGAATGGGAAAAGGCAATGTTCAACCACACATTGATCAGAGCCTACGAAACCTCCTGGGCATTCGCCGAGAATAAAGCCAACATTGAAATCACTGCACATATCGGACTGATTGCTCCTTCCGTGCAGAAGATTCTGGACATCCGGGAGACCTGGAAGATTGGTCCCGACGGGACACTGAACCTTGACATGCAGGTTTACAAGAACCGGGAATTTCCCGATCTTCCCCGCTTTGGTCTGCGGCTTTTCCTACCAGAACAGATGCAGGACGTCAGCTATCTTGGCCTTGGTCCCACGGAAAGTTATATCGACAAGCATCAGGCATGCTGGCACGCCATGTTCACAGATAAGGTTTCCTCTATGCATGAAGACTATATTAAGCCACAGGAAAATGGCAGCCACACGAACTGCGATTTCCTGAGCATCACAGATGGTGTTCTCTCTCTGACCGCCATCAGCCCTGCACCATTCTCCTTCAATGCATCACCTTACACACAGGAGGAGCTGACCGCCAAAGCACACAACTGGGAACTGAAGCCGAGTGGATACACTGTCCTGAATATCGACTACCGCCAAGATGGAATCGGATCCAATAGCTGCGGTCCAAGGCCGAAGAAAGAATATCTTTTTGACAGTGACAGCTTTACCTTTTCCCTGACTCTTGTTCCAGAAAACAAATCGTAAGATCTCAGAATCTGCATTACTGCTCCGCCACGGCGCCGGCAGAGCACTAATGATAAAAGGAAATATCGGCATCTCTGTCAGACATAACAGATTTTCAAGAAGTAGCTGCACATTTCCGCAAGAATGCGGGAAGAAAGGGGAACCACAATGGAAGAAAAGAAATACCTGAAATGGTACAACAAGATCGGTTATGGATCGGGAGATATTGCCGGCAATGTCGTATATGCCCTGCTGTCTGCCTTTGTCATGATCTTCCTGACCGATACGGCCGGCTTAAGTTCAGGAGTTGTCGGGACACTGATTGCGGTATCAAAAGTATTCGACGGAGCCAGTGATCTGCTGTTCGGTGCATTGATCGACAAAACGCATACAAAGATGGGTAAAGCACGTCCCTGGATGTTCTATGGATACTTCGGATGCGCCGTCTGCCTGGTCGCCATCTTCAGTATTCCGGCGGATATGTCGGATTTTTCAAAGTATGCATGGTTCTTTATCACCTACACTGTGCTGAATGCAGGTTTCTATACCGCCAACAACATCGCTTACTCTGCACTGACAGCATTGATTACCAAGAACAATCATGAGCGCGTCCAGATGGGATCAATCCGTTTCATGTTTGCTTTTGGCACCAGTATGCTGATTCAGACGATCACGGTGGCATGGGTCAATTCTCTGGGAGGAGACGCCGCTGCCTGGAGGACAGTTGCGATCATCTACGCGATAATCGGTGTTATCAGCAATACCATCTCTGTTTTCTCAGTGAAAGAGCTTTCGCCCGAAGAACTGGCAGAGGATTCCACTGCCCAATCCGAAGACTATGAGCCTCCGGTAATGGATACAGAGAGTGAAGAAGCTATACCGATCGCAAATAATCAGAATGAAAAGTATTCCTTCAAGGAAGTTTTCAAGATCCTGATCCACAATAAATATTTTATTATGATCTGCGGCGCTTATCTTCTTATGCAGATCTATTCTGCAACATTGAACATGGGAATCTATTACATGACCTATGTGCTGCACAACGCAAACCTTCTCGGGGTATTCTCCTGGACGATCAACATACCGATGATCCTCGGCCTGCTGTTTACTCCCATGTTGGTCACAAGGTTCAAGGGGATGTACCGGCTAAACAAATACGGATACATACTGGGCACTCTGGGAAGACTTGGTGTCCTTGTTGCTGGTTATCTCGGCAGTGTCCCACTGATGCTCGTTTTCACAGCCCTGGCCGCGGTTGGTATGAGTCCGCTTCAAGGTGACATGAACGCTCTGATTGCCACCTGCTCTGAATATACATACCTCAAAGATGGAAAGCGTGTAGAAGGAACCATGTATTCCTGCACGTCCTTTGGAACAAAGGTTGGCGGTGGTATTGGTGTTGCGCTTTCCGGATGGCTCCTGGAACTCTCCGGATACATCAAGGGTGGTGTTGCCACACAGCCTGCCAGCACAATTCAGATGCTCGGCATCATGTATCTCTGGCTCCCGCTGATCTTCAACTTCCTGGTTCTTCTCATTCTCGCAAGGCTCGATGTAGAGAAGACTGTTGAAAAGATGAAAGCTGAAAAGGCAGCCACAATCTAATGCAAAGATCCCACCAGAGGGAAATTCGTTTTCCTGCTGGTGGGATCTGTCTTACTCATAGCTCAGGCCATGACCGGATTTTTCTTTTCTTCCTTTTCCTGCCGAATCAACTCGCCAACCCTTTTGAGGCTGACACCTGTCATCTCAGATATTTCTTCTTTCCCATATTTCCCAGCTTTAATCATACGTAAGGCAGTAGCTTCAAAGAGAGACCACACAACACGAAATAGAGATGCGTATTTACTGGAATCAGTGGGGATAGTTCACACTCTGAGATTGCAAGAGCAAGTTAAGAGCAAGTTAAAGCACCCACCAGAAAACGTTGAAAATGATATGCTCCCCCTATGGTAGACAATGGAAATAACCAAAATCCACCATAGGAGGAGCATTTCAATGTCTCGACATTACAAGAAATATTCAAAAGAGTTCAAACTACAGTGCGTAAAAGAATGTGAAGCGGGAACTACCTTCTACTCTGTAGATAAGAAGTATGGCCTTTCCTTCGGAACAGCAGGTAATTGGTGCGCCAACTATAGGGCTCGTGGGGAAGAAAGCCTGGAGAAGCACAATTCCATGCAGCGTCAATACACAGCCGATTTCAAGAAGAAGGTTATAGCTGCTTACTATGCAGGTGAAGGTTCCCTCGATGTGGTCGCCAGGAAATACGATATTCTATCTGAATCCACTCTCCTGAAGTGGATCAGACAGTATAATAATCATGAGGAGTTAACTGATTCCAGGCCAAAAGGAGAATCACTCATGGTTAAAAATAATAAAGGCAGGAAGACCTCTCTGGAGGAGAGGATCGCCATTGTTGAGTATTGCACTGCCAACTCATACAACTATGCGCTTGCTGCCAACGAATACAACTGCTCTTACAACCAGGTGTATTCTTGGGTACAGAAGTATCAGTCCAAGGGCATTGAAGGTTTGTACGACAGGCGCGGGCATAAAAAGCCTGAAGAAGAACTCAATGAACTGGAGAAGCTTCAGGCTGAAAACCGTGTTTTGAAAGCGAAAACTAAACAGCAGCAGATGGAGATCGACTTCTTAAAAAAACTCGATGCAGTCGAGAGGAGGTGACGCTACGGCGAACCAGACGTCTTGATATCTACATTGTAATAAAGGAACTGCGGAAAGAGCATTCTGAATACTCATTATGTCAGCTGTGCATGATTGGGCATGTCAATCGTGGGGCTTATTATAAATGGATGAACAACCCTGACAGCCAGAATGATGCTCTTAACAAACGGATAGCTGACAAGATCATGGAGATACACGGGGAGCATCCTGACATGGGATACAGAAGGATCCGTGATACATTGGCCCATGATCATGATATCAATGTCAGTGACAAGAGGGTTCTCAGAATTTGCCGAAAAAAAAGAGTTCAATCAATCATCAGGCACAGATATAACTGTTGTACAAAGCCTGCCGCTGATCCTGTCTACATCGCAGAGAATGTATTGAACCGCGAATTCCATGCTGATCATCTTAATGAAAAGTGGGTAACCGATGTGAGCGAATTCAAATATGGCGCTGGAAACAATGATGCTAAAGGAAAAGTATATCTCAGTGCAATCCTGGATCTTTGCGATAAACGTCCAGTCTCTTATGTATGCGGCGACCGTAATGACAATACTCTTGTATTCGATACATTCGATAAAGCACTTGAAGCTAATTCCGGAGCGAAACCGCTTTTTCATTCCGATCGCGGGTACCAATATACATCTAAAGAATTCCGCCAGAAGATCATAGACGCCGGAATGACGCAGAGCATGTCGAGGGTAGCCCACTGTATCGACAATGGACCCATGGAAGGCTTCTGGGGCATTATGAAGAGGGAAATGTATTACGGCAGAAAATTCCGAACCAGAGAAGAACTTGTTAAGGCTATCAACGAATACATGGATTACTACACCAACATACGAGTTCAGCGGAATTTAGGAGTCCTGACCCCGAAAGAGTTCCATGAAAAGATGTTACTGCAGGCAGCATAGGCAACTGCCCGGCTGGGCAACCGGGCAGGAAAGGATTTTATCTTTTTCAGTTGTCTACTTGACGGGGAGCACACCAAAATACAGGGCTTCCGCCATCTTTTAGGTGAAAAATGATTGAGCTCAGCAAGTTAAAAGTGTCATGGGGAGCAGTTCACCGTTTCACCGAACGCTTTTTACCACGCCCCGGATTGGAAGATATCGTGATATGCAAGTGGTAGCAAGAGGTGAAATTTGCGAGTAGGCCATTGTTGTCTTTTATATTGACGATATTTTTTTGACACAGAGGCGGAGACCGTTTGCAAAATCGCTTGCAATGGACGACAATCCACGGCATAATGATATTGTCACTCGTGACAATAAAATGACATTCAAATCATCCGTAAATTCATGAATCAGAAGAGAACAGTTCAGAAGTGAACTGTTTTAGACGCTGATATAGGATCTATGGGCCTCTAACCCCTTTTCAATCGAAGAATTCGAATGATCGGCCGAGCGTAAAAAGCCTTATTTTATGCGGACTGAAAGCCAAAATGTTTAGCTTCTGGCAATAATCTCTGACATCTGAATGATTCTATACAGAAAGAGCACTGTCTGATTTACAGAACGTAAGCCGGGCAGTGTTCTTTTTGTGTCTTTATTTCCTGCGCTTCATCGGATACGGGTAATTGAGCTTTCGGTCTGTGTACTCATCCGGAGAGGAGGGATCATCCTGATCATGGTTCCATGCTGTATACCAGTCGTCCATCATTTCAAGCAGATCGACGTAATCCGGGCGTTGTCTGTTCAGCCGGATGCAGAGCTCTCCGTCGATCTCGATCGTTGCCATCTGGGCGATCCGATCGTCCTTTGGCGTTCTGGTTCCGGATTCATACTGTGCGATTCGCACATCTGCAGAGCGCGCTGGAAAACCGAGCGCAAGTCCAAGCACAAAAAATCTGTCCAGGCAGGAATATCTACAGAAGCACGATTCCGATTTCCGATGATACTTACATGATACAGATGTTTTTGCCATGGTATCGCGCATGATACTATGTTAGAAAAATCTGCGTACTTGATATAAATTTATAATACAGTACGATATATATACTAAGAACGAAACAACTATCATGAATCAAAAGCAGGAACCGGAAAGGCAAAGAGGCCATTGTTATGTCCAGTGAAATCAGACAGAGGAAGATACTGCCCAAGTACATCGAGGTGCGCGGTGCAAAGGTTCACAACCTGAAAAACATTGATGTCAATATTCCGCTGCATGAGATCGTAGCGATTGCCGGGGTTTCCGGCTCGGGAAAATCCTCGCTTGCACTTGGCGCGCTGTATGCGGAGGGATCCCGCAGATATTTGGAATCACTCTCTACCTACACGCGCCGGAGGATGACGCAGGCGGAACGGGCAGATGTGGATGATGTCCGGTACGTGCCGGCAGCGCTTGCACTGCGCCAGCGTCCCGGAGTTCCCGGTATCCGCAGTACATTCGGGACACTTTCGGAGCTGCTCAATAGTCTGCGGCTGATGTTTTCACGGCTTGCAAGCCATCGCTGTCCCAACGGACATTACTGCCCGCCGTCTCTTTCTGTCGCAGCTATGCAGGAAATTACCTGCCCTGTCTGCGGCGCGAAATTCTATGGCCCCGGAGCCGAGGAGCTTGCCTTCAACAGTACCGGCGCCTGCAAGACCTGTGGCGGAACGGGAGTCATCCAGACCGTGAATGAGGCAGCGCTGGTGCCGGATGATTCCAAGACAATCGATGAAGGCGCGGTCGTCGTCTGGGGAACACTCATGTGGTCGCTTATGAAGGATATTGTGCGGACGATGGGCGTGCGGACAGATGTACCGTTCCGCGACCTCTCGCCGGAGGAGAAGGAAATTGTCTACCACGGTGAGCTGAAAAAACATCACATCCATTACGTCAATCCGAATACGCTGGAACCGGCAGAGATGGATTTCAATTATTACAGCGCGGTCAATTCCGTGAAGAATTCCCTTGCCAAGGTGAAGGATGAGAAGGGAATGAAGCGTCTCGAAAAATATCTCAAGGAGGGTATTTGCCCTGACTGCCATGGTACAAGGCTTTCGGAGGCCGCCCGCGCGCCGCGGCTTCGGGGTATCGGTCTGGATGAGGCGGCGGCTATGACGCTCTCGGAACTGATCCGCTGGGTGCAGGGTGTTCCGGCATCTCTTCCGGAAGAGATGCGTACGATGGCGGAAAACATCTGTGAATCTTTTATGGACGTCTCCAGGCGGCTGATGGACCTCGGCCTTGGATATCTGTCGCTTGACCGGGCAGCTTCGACGCTTTCCACGGGTGAAAGGCAGCGTGTGCAGCTGGCGAGGGCAGTCCGCAACCGTACGACCGGCGTACTCTATGTTCTCGATGAGCCGTCAATCGGCCTGCACCCCTATAATCTCAAAGGACTGACCGGCGTGATGGACGATCTGCGGGCGGACGGGAACTCCGTCATCATTGTTGACCATGACACACAGGTTTTAAAGCACGCCGACTGGATGATTGAGATGGGAAAAGGAGCCGGAGCGGACGGTGGAACGGTGATTTCCGAGGGAAACATCGAAGCCGTTTCAAAGAATCCGGAGTCTGTCATCGGCCCGTTCCTTTCCGATCAGTATGAAGCAAGAATCCGTCCGGTTACGCCGGCGGATTCCATGTTTGCGAAAGGTATCATACATCTGGAAACGAGGATGATTCATACAGTGCATCCGCTGGATGTCCGGATCCCGATGGGAAGGCTGACCGTAGTGACGGGTGTTTCCGGTTCCGGCAAGACGACGATGGTGCTCGAAAGCCTGATTCCGGCACTCAGGGCAAAGGTCAGCGGCCAGAAGCTGCCGGGACATGTGAAAAGCATCAAAGCGGAAGGCATCACACAGGTCAAACTGATCGACGCGACGCCGATCGGTATCAATGTGCGCTCGACTGTCGCCACTTATGCCAATGTCCACGACGAACTCAGAAAAATATACGCAAAAACAAAAGACGCGAAGGAACGCTGCTTCAAGGCAGGAGACTTCTCTTACAATACGGGCAAACTCCGCTGTCCGGTCTGTGACGGAACAGGGGAGATCTCGCTGGATGTTCAGTTCCTGCCCGATGTCAAGATTCCCTGTCCGGAGTGCCGGGGTTCCCGGTACAGCAGAGATGCCTTTGACATCCGCAGGAAGGCAAAGGACGGAAATGAATACAGCCTGCCGGAACTTATGAATATGAGTGTGGATCAGGTGCTCCATGCCCTCGGTGGACTTAAACTCCTGCAGCAGCGCCTGCAGGTGCTGCACGACCTGGGGCTTGGCTATCTGACCCTCGGCGAGGAAACACCGGGACTTTCCGGCGGCGAAGCGCAGCGACTGAAACTTGCCAGCGAGATGGGGAAGGGTCAGAGTGACTCGGTATTCGTTTTTGATGAACCGACAATCGGTCTGCATCCGCAGGATGTGAAGACGCTGCTGCTTGTTTTTCAGACTTTGATTGATCACGGAGCAACTGTCGTTGTCATTGAGCATGACCTTGATGTCATAAAGAATGCCGATTACATCATTGACATGGGACCGGGCGGTGGAAAGGAAGGCGGCAGGATCGTTGCCTGCGGGGTACCGGACGAAATCAAAGAGAACGATGAAAGCATTACTGGGCAATATATATAGAGGACGAAAGCGGACAGAATAATTCCGAAGGGAATAACCATGACAGGAATAAAAAAAGAAAAATCTGCAGAGTATATGACCTATCCTGAGTACCTGGAAAATATTAAGAGGGGAATTGTAACGGAGGACGGGCACTGTCCTGTCACTCCGCTTCTGGTAATGCTGCAGGGCAGATGGAAATCACAGCTTATGTATGAGATGTGCATCTATGACACGGTCAGATTCGGACAGCTGAAGAAGGATCTTCCGGGCATTACAAATACAATGCTTACCAAGGGACTTCGGGAACTTGAAGACGACGGTCTGATAACCAGAAAGCAATTCAATGAGATTCCACCGCATGTGGAGTATTCCCTGACGAAAATGGGGAGAGACCTGCTTCCCGTATTCTATGCGATCATGAACTGGGGGTTTAAATACGAAAAAGAGCTGTATGGAGATACAAAAAAAGTAAAAGGCAGTGGGGCAGAAGATGGATAACGTTGCAGAGGAGTATCCTTTACCGACCGCTCCGACTTTTCCAGTCATGCGGCATCCGGACACTCGCAAGTGGTTTGCGATTATCATGGATGTTCCTAAGGGCTTCTTCCGCATCCGCAGTTTTGATTGCCGGGTTGTGGGCAGTCTTTTCGATGAAATAACAGGGGGTGTCACGTGGCAACTAGGAACTTCAACCTGAGGGGAACGGGCAGTCGAGGAGGGAAGATGACAGAAATCCGTTATGCTAAACCATCAGACGCAAATCGCCTTTTGGAAATATATGACTATTACGTCCGGAATACTGCCATCACCTTTGAGTATGAGACGCCATCGTTAGAGGAGTTCACTGCAAGGATCGAACATACCATGAAACGATACCCTTATCTGGTAGCTGCAGTGGATGGCCGTATAGAGGGATATGCCTATGCAGGAGTCTTCAAGGACAGAGCGGCGTATGACTGGTCCGCAGAAACGACGATCTATATCGCACATGATTCGCGAAAAAGCGGCTTGGGACGTATGCTCTATGAAGCCTTGGAGGAAAAGCTGAAGGCAATGGGAATTCAGAATCTGTATGCCTGTATTGCGTATCCGGACGGTGAAGATGAGTATCTGACAAAAAACAGCGCTGAGTTTCATGAGCATATGGGCTACTCGAAGGCAGGTATATTTCACAAGTGTGGTTATAAGTTTGGTCGGTGGTATGACATGATATGGATGGAAAAGTTAATAGGAGAGCACTGCGATCATCTGACTGGTGGAGCAGACCGCGTTCTATGACATTCTTATAGAAGTTGTGAGTCATTCAAAGCGAAAGAAAATGGTCGTTGCGGTACTCTGTTTCCTGACGGGACTTGTTTTTTCTTACCTGCATGCCGTTCCGACAGGAGCCTACTTTTATTGGATGTGGGACGGTGGAAAAAGATCAAACAACAACATAGAAGCGCTGAATGTTAAAAAATGGAGCATGCAGGTGTCAATCCGATTTCGGATTAATCTGCGGTTATCCATTAGACGAGACGCAGTCCTTCGCGTCCTATGACATCCGAATAATTTGATGCAGAAAGAGCACGATCTAATTTACAAAATGTAGGTTGGATCGTGCTCATTTTTATTAGCTGTTTTTCTTCTCGAAGGTTTCATCCAAGATCTTGTAACCAGAAAGCAACCTTTTATATATAAATCAGTTATTTCTAAATAGTGTCTGCTGATTAATTAAATGACGCTATAAAATATGGTTTTTATCATCATATATGTTATAATGAATGCAAAGATATTTTAACTATTGCTGTTTATCTTTGCATTTAAG
>NZ_JBQKGW010000013.1:0-86807 GCF_052118625.1 Porcincola sp. LCP21S3_C12
CTGACTGTTACTAATCGGTCGCAGGCTTATCCAAAAGGCACAATGGTAAGTGAGTTTGGAAAACGGATAGAAAAAGGGAAATGTCAGGGTAACGATTTTGTGTGCGGTTTTGAAGGTGCGGATCACACAGCACGGTATGAAAAGCAGGCGGAAGCGATATGGAAGCGGCAGGATAAAAAATCCTGTTGAATTATGACTTCTCTTGTGACATAATAAGTGTTGTGCAGTTTTCCTCAATAGCTCAATGGTAGAGCATTCGGCTGTTAACCGAAGGGTTGTAGGTTCGAGCCCTACTTGGGGAGTTTATCCTTGAAGGATCTGGCCCCTTGGTCAAGCGGTTAAGACACCGCCCTTTCACGGCGATAACATGGGTTCAAATCCCGTAGGGGTCACTGATAAGGCGTCATAGCCAAGCGGTAAGGCAAAGGTCTGCAACACCTCTATCACCAGTTCGATTCTGGTTGACGCCTTGAAACCTCCACTCTTTGTGAGTGGGGGTTTTTTTAATAGAATCACCCCTCCCTTCCTGATCAAGAATCTAACATGCCGACTTGTTTCATCAAGTAAAGCAATGTAAGATACAATATAGGACAGAAACTGTGCGGAAACTGATTGCTCCAGTGCGCTTCTGCCGGACGAAAGGGGGATGTGCGATGGATAAAAGAATCATGAAGACCCGGAAGGGCCTGAAGAATGCCTTGCTTAACCTTCTTGAGGACCATTCGTTTGAGGAGATCACGGTGACTGAGATCTGTGAGCATGCAAGAACCGGACGGCTGACATTCTATAAGTATTATTCCGATAAGAATGAGCTTATGAAAGATTGTTTTCAGGATCTGCAGGATGAGGTTATGAGCAGGATGCGGAAAGAAGGAGAGACTATCCGGGGAAGACTGCCGCAGATTTCAGAGGATTCAGAAACGGATCTTCCGCCAAGGCTGAACTGTTTCCTGTGCTGGATGGAGGCTTACACAGACGTAATCATCGATGTGCTTGGAAGCCAAAGCTTTCTGACGGCGAAGATGATTGGAAACTCCGGAATGATGTATGAACTCTATCAGTTCATTATCAAGTGCCTGGAAAAGATGGAAAGGGAAAGTGAGATTCTGGATGATCTGCAGGAAGAACGCTTTTGGACGCAATACCCGATTCAGCAGGTCAATTCATTTATTGCAATGGGAATGTGGGGGTATGTGTTCTCCCGCACGGATGGAACTGATATGATGAAAACCCGGCGGGATGCAAAGGCACTTATCCGGGATCTGCTGGGAAGCGCTATTTTTATCAACCCCAACAGGAACAGACGGTCTGCAGAGGAGGAATTTGAAGCATGAGGACCATTACGCTTGGCAGGACCGGGATCACAGTCCCGCAGAATGCATTCGCAGCATTGCCAATCCAGAGAGTTTCAAAGGAGGAGGCCGCACACCTCCTTCAGTGCGCCTACGAAGGCGGGATGCGGTACTTTGACACTGCAAGGGCATACAGTGACTCGGAAGAGAAAATCGGATATGCTTTTGGCAGGGAGGGCGGCCTCTTCAAGACTGGAAGAGAGCACATTTTCATTGCGTCGAAGACACATGCCCAGACTCCCCGGGAGTTTCAGCATGATCTTGAGACCTCTCTCCGGATGATGAACTGCGGCTATATTGATGTGTATCAGTTTCATCAGATGGACACATGCTGGAAACCTGGGGACGGTACCGGAATGTACGAATGCATGCTGGAAGCGAAGGCGGAGGGGAAGATCCGTCATATCGGCGCCACAACGCATAAGTTAGGGGTTGCGGTGGAGATTGTACAGTCCGGTCTCTATGAGACAATCCAGTACCCATTCAGCTACCTTGCGACAGAGAAGGAGATGGAACTTTACAGACAGGTCCGGAAAAGCGGGATGGGCTTTATCTGTATGAAGGGACTCGCCGGCGGACTGATCAACCGAAGTGAGGCCGCGATGGCATTCATGGCACAATATGACAATGCGCTGCCGATCTGGGGAATTCAGCGGATGAGCGAGCTGAAGGAGTGGCTCGCCTACATGGACAGAACACCGGAGATGACGCCAGAGCTTGAAGCTTACATTCAGGATGAAAAGCGGGAGCTTGCCGGTAATTTTTGCCGCGGATGCGGGTACTGTATGCCCTGTACGGTAGGAATTACGATCAACCAGTGCAATAGAATGAGTCTGATGCTCAGGCGCGCGCCGTCACAGGCATGGCTGACGCCGCACTGGCAGGCGGAAATGGAGAAAATTAACGAGTGCGTGGACTGCAGAGTCTGTACGACCCGCTGCCCGTATGAGCTGGATATCCCGAATCTGTTACGGGCGAATCTGAAGGATTACCAGGAGGTGCTTGCAGGCAAAGTAAGCGTCTCGTAAGCCGAAGATGAGACTGATTTGAGCTGCCTGCAGGAGCGGAAACAGGGAGCGGAAAGAGGAGGGCTGCGCACATGCTGAATGCTGCTGTGAGGGACTTTGGGTCTGCCAGGATGAACGGCGGGATTCCGGGGGAGAACGGCGGGCAGGCTGAGAGCGGGACAGAGATGCAGAAAAAGGATATGACAGAAATCGACGAAAATCTTGAGGGGAAAAGAAGACTGGCGCTCGAGGTGATTGAACGGCTGCGTCAGGCATATCCGGATGCAGACTGCACACTGGATTATGATGATGCCTGGAAACTGCTTGTCAGCGTCAGGCTTGCAGCACAGTGTACGGATGCCAGAGTCAACGTGGTCGTAAAGGATCTGTACGCAAGGTATCCAACTCCGGAAGCGCTTGCAAAGGCATCACCGGAGGAGATCGAGGAGATTGTCCGTCCATGCGGCCTTGGGAGAAGCAAAGCCCGGGATATCAGTGGGTGTATGAGGATGCTGGTGACGGAATACGGCGGGAGGGTTCCGGATACGATGGAGGAGCTGCTGCGGCTTCCTGGTGTCGGACGCAAGAGCGCAAACCTTGTGCTGGGGGACGTGTTCGGAAAACCGGCCATTGTGACGGACACACACTGCATTCGGTTATCCAACCGGATCGGACTTGTCGACAACCTGAAGGATCCGAAGCGTGTGGAGATGGCGCTTTGGAAAATCATACCTCCGGAGGAAGGAAATCTCCTCTGCCACCGGTTTGTGCTTCACGGAAGAGAGGTCTGTACAGCGCGTACCAGCCCGTTCTGCGGACGCTGCTGTCTGTCTGATATCTGCAGAAGCGCATTTACATTCCCGATACCGGCTTCAAAGCGCTGAAGGCATTGCCGCCTTCAGTCTGCCCGCCGGAAAGGACAGTGCGGACGGGCTCCCATTCCCGGATAAGACGATCAAGTGAACAGGCGGCATTGGCGGGGCTTGTAGAGGGCAGCCGGATTGCGCTTCTTCCAAGAACCGGCTCCTGGTAGCGCTTGAAAAGACGGGCGCTTGTGGCGCCGTTGCAGAAGATCTGGCGGATGTCAGCCTCCTTCAGAATCTGCGACAGATCGGTCGGAATGACATTCCGGATCGAGCTGTCACTGGAGCCGATGATGTCGCACTGCCAGATTGTGTCCCACAGCGCAATGTGAGAATCGTGAAGGAGGCACTTTTTTTCATCTATGGTTGTCGGAACGTCGGAGGAGGTCAGCGCCGCGATCACCTTCCAGAATCGGTTTTGCGGATGACCGTAGAAAAAGCCTGCTTCCCTGCTTTTCACAGAAGGAAAAGACCCCAGTATGAGGAGTCTGCTGTCTCTGTCATACAGGGGTCCGAATGTGTGTTTCAATGTCTGATAGTCTGCCATGCGGATGCCTCCGGATGGGCTTTTTATTGTCTTATGAATGCTTTCTGTCTCTGATCATGATGGCTGCCACCGAGATGATGGCCATGACCAGGCAGATGATTGCCCATCCCCTCATGTAATGATAGAGCGGGGAGATGAAGAACGCAAGTGCTGTCGCAACGGCGAAGAGCACAAGCGAGACAATCGAGCCGGAATCATCTTCCGAACTGTGCATCGCAACTCTGACGATGCTGCCCGCCAGAAGAAGGCCTGCTATCACGATACCGATTATGCCATTAAAATGGCCGCTCGTTGTCAGCACATTCCATGCAGCCTCATATCCCGATACAACCAGAATGTAGGAAGCAATCACGATTCCAGCGATGCCTGCCCAGAGTTTCAGTCCCTTCATGATAATCCCTCCTTTGAAAATGAATGCATGTCTAAACAAATTCATTTTCTGTATTCATCATATCATGCACGCTGGGAGGGCGCAATAGTCATTCTGTAAACTGTGTAAGACTCTGGTAAAAGCTTCGAAATGATTCGTAGAATTGTCATTCCGAAAGGGGGGAATCAGACCCCGCAGCCGATTCCTGCTCATGCGTGCAGCCGCAGCCAAGCAGTTTGTAGAGCAGCCGGTAGAGCTCGTCGGATTCTTCAGGCGTCAAGTTATTGACGCAGCGGGACATCTTCTCCGGGATGGTTTTTGCGCGTTCCTGGAGCCGTTCGCCTTCCTCTGTCAACGTGACAATCAGGACACGTTCATCCTTGTGGGCTCTTTTCCGCGTGACCCATCCCTTCTGTTCAAGCTTCTTTAACAGCGGGGTCAGCGTCCCGGAATCAAGGAAGAGACATTCGCCCAGCTCCTTGACAGAAAGCTGTCTGCGCTCCCACATCACCATCATCGTGATGTACTGAGTGTACGTCAGGTCGAGTTCGTCCAGAAAGGGCTTGTACTTTTTTACAATCTCACGGCTGCAGGCATACAGCGGGAAACACAGCTGGTTTTTCAGACGGAGCATGTCATAACAAATATCCATGTTTTCATCTCCTGTTGAACGGATGTTGATGTGACCAATCAATTTTATTGAGCACAATCTATTTATGCATTTTATCTGAAAACCCACGAAGTGTCAATAAAAAGATGCTTGCGTCTGCAGGAAGATGGCATATCGTTGACAGATACCCCAGATGGGTATATAGTAGCAGTTGCAGGCAATATACCCAGGAAGGGTATTAAAGCAGGGCCTGACAGATTCAGGCAGACGATCGATCGGGAAAAGAATCGGGAGAAGAGAAAACGAGGAGGTACTGCATATGGAACAGATGCAGGAGCAGAAGAAGCCGGAGGATGTTCAATGTTGTTGTGGGAGCGGAAGGTATAAAAAACGGTCACCGGAGGAAATCCGGTCACTGACCAACCGTCTCTCACGGATAGAGGGACAGATCCGCGGCATCCGAAGCATGGTTGAAGGAGGCGCCTACTGTCCGGACATTCTGGTTCAGTCATCTGCCGTCACTGCGGCTATGAATGCATTTAACAAAGAGCTGCTGGCGTCCCATATCAGGACCTGTGTCGCCGAGGATATCCGGGCAGGGGATGACGCAACGATCGATGAGCTGGTCAGACTGCTTCAGAAACTGATGAAATGAAGCTTTTTCAGTCTGGATTTCCAGCCGCCCAGAATCATATGGATAAGAATCATATGGAAGCCTGCTGTATGTATGAGCACGGAACATCGAGAGGAGGATATGTGATGACAAAAACACTGAAGATCGAGGGAATGATGTGCGGACACTGTGAGATGACTGTGAAGAAAGCGCTGGAGAAGCTTGAGGGTGTCAGCAGCGCGGAGGTCTCCCATGAGAAAGGGGAGGCAGTTGTCAGCCTTGACGCAGATGTTGACGATGCCGCTTTGAGGAAGGCAGTCGAAGATAAAGACTATAAGGTGACCGGAATCATCTCCTGAGGGCAGACTGACAATCGACAGAAATCAGTGCCTGTGCTATACTTTTTTTGTACAAAGCAAAGAGCCGCACAGGCACTTTCTGTCTTCAGAAAGGGGTGAATCCATATATGAAGAACATCGTCATTACCATTGCGCGCTACTATGGAAGCGGCGGCCGGACAGTCGGACAGATGCTGGCAAAGGATCTCGGGATCGGCTACTATGACAAGGAGATTCTTCGGCTTGCCTCAGAAGATTCTGGGATCAATGAGGCATTGTTTGCGAATGCGGACGAGAAGCTCCGGGGAACGCAGCTGTTCCGGATTATGAGGAGAGAATACCATGGCGAGCTGATCCCGCCGGAAGGGAGAGATTTCCTTTCCAACCGCAACCTGTTTAACTATCAGGCAAAGGTGATTGAGGGACTTGCCCAGGAGGAATCCTGTGTAATCATTGGGCGCTGTGCAGACTACATCCTGAAAGACAGGGAGAATGTCATGAGCGTATTCGTCTATGCATCTCCGGCATACTGTCTGCAGCAGGCAAAGTTGCGCGGGGCAAACGGCGGCCGTACGACGATGAAATATGTGGACGAGATTAATAAGTATCGGGCGGATTACACGAAGTACTATACCGGGCACGACTGGAATGACGTCCGCAACTATGATCTATGCATCAACAGCGGGAAGCTTGGCTTCGAGGGAACGGAGCAGGCGATCAAAGATTATATCAGAGTCCGGTTCCCGGATTATGAGAATCCGAACCTGTGAGACAATTTTCGAATGAACAAAAGAGAACGCTTTAAAAAAGCACTTCAGCAGCCGTGGGCAGCGATGACCTTCGCTGCCTGCGCCGCAGTGGTACTGTTTCTGTTCCTCTCCAATCTCAGGATGATCGGAAGAGGGATCGGCGATCTGATCGGCTTTGTCAAGCCCGTCCTCATCGGGCTGATCATTGCATATGTGACAGACCCGCTGGTTGTTTTTTTTGAACAGAAGGTATTCAGAAAGGTCAGGCAGGACACTGTCCGGAGAGGACTGGGCGTCCTGCTTACATTTTTCAGCATCGTCCTGTTTATCGTTCTGATTCTGGTCGCGCTGATCCCCCAGCTCATTTCGAGCGTGCGCCTGTTTATATCCAATCTGGATTCGTACAGCTCGGCCTTTAGTGGCCTGATGCAGCAGCTCAACGACTGGGCTTCATCGCACAACGTTGACATCTCGCAGTATACATCTGTCGGGACCAATGCGGTTCAGCTGATTACGAGCCGGCTTCCGAAGAGTGTAGACGGGATTCTGAATACGACAATCACCTATGGAAAGAATGTGTTTGACGGCGTGATCGCGGTCATCATCGCAATTTACTTCCTGATGGACAAGGTCAGAATCCGGAAAGGGGCGCACCGGCTGTGGAAGGCAATCGTCAGTGACAGCGGATATCAGAAAAGCAATCATTTTCTGGGAAGATGCAATGAAATCATGATCCGCTTCATTCTCTGCGATCTTCTGGATGGCTTTATTATCGGAATTGCGAATGCAGCGTTTATGCTGGTTGTCGGTTATCCGTATATCCCCCTGATCTCCGTTGTTGTCGGCATCACGAACCTGGCGCCGACCTTCGGTCCGATTCTGGGGGCCGTGATCGGGGCGGGTATTCTGGTTCTGATTAATCCGTGGTATGCGCTGGTGTTTTTAATCTTTACGATCGCGCTGCAGACGGTTGACGGTTATGTCATCAAGCCGAAGCTGTTTGGCAATACGCTCGGGGTTCCTTCGATCGGAATCCTGATTTCAATCATTGTGTTCGGAAGAATGTTCGGAGCGGTCGGCGTGCTGCTGTCTATTCCATTTGCAGCAATCATCGACTATATCTATAAAGATGGCATTCTCCCGAAACTGGAAGCCAGGAGGACAAAGAGGGATCAGGAGAAGAAGGAGAGAGCCGAGGTGTCGGCCCGGGAGAGGCAGAAAGGTCAGACGGAACGGTCAGGAAAGGATTGAATGAGCTGACAGACAGAGAGGACCGGTCAATCCGGGATTGAAAAGGGCACGAAAAAGGATCCGCCGGCAAGACGGATCCTTTTTGATATTCCGGATGTTGGATTCATCCGATGAACTTCGGCCCGATGTATCCGGTAACACCGCCGGTCTCAATCTTTGCCCAGCCTTCGACGATGCCGTAGTAATTGACAGATTCACCGCCGTACAGGGAACCGATGATATTGTCACCGTAGCCAGGCTCGCTCCGGATGTAGCAGGCACTTGTGATTGTTGCCGTCGAGGGAGCGGAAGTTTCCTGCTGAACCGGCTGCTCCGGCTGTGCTTCGTCCGCACCGTTCTCATCGCCGCCCTCCTGAGAAGCGGAGCTTCCCGGAAGAATGACGATCTGATCGGAACTTCCGGATGAAGAACCGGTATCTGCAGACGAGCCGGATGCTGAGCTGGAGGCACTGACTGCCGGAGCTGTATAGTTTCCAACGGAGGAACCAGTATCCATATTCGTGACGGAGGAGGCATTCCCCTTCACAGAGGAAGAACCGCCGGCAAGATAACTGGTCTTTACAGAAGGAGCGGTTGTTTCCTTTGTGGTGCTTTTCGATGTGGCACTGTCAAGATCTGCTGTTCCGATGCCTGATACGGTGGAAGCGCCGGCCTTTGAACCGGACGAAGCGGCGGATTGCGCCGCTTTTGCAGCCGTTTTTTCAGTGGATTTTGTGCCTGTTTTTTCGGTCACCTTTTCGGTCGTTTTCTCGGTGGCTTTTTCTGTCCCCTTTTCTGTCTGACGCTCTGTGGCCTTTTCGGTCGCCTTCTGCGCCGCTTTTTCAGATCCGGACTGTGCCGACGCTTCTGTTATGGACTCAGACATGATGACGATATCGGAGGCCGGATTCTGCCCGGATTTGGCAGGCTTTTTGTTCCGGTACTGCCCGACGAGAGTTGTGACCATGACGATGACGACGACGATCAGAAGCGCGGCTATGATCAGAACAAGATACCGGAGATTATCCGACAGCCATTCACGGAAGGAGCTGTCTCCCTGGGACTTGTTTGTGTGTTTGTTGCTCATGTGGTGAACCCTCCTGATTCATTCTTGCTGCCATAGATAACCGTCATTTTAGACGATTTAGCGTATTCTTTCAAGCCGCGATCTGACAGGCAGAAAGTCCAGATTTGTTGCAGAATTGACGCAGAAATGATCGGAGAGATATAAGGGACAGATTTGCCCCGTATAAGACGGATATGCTAGAATAAATCAGTACCGGTTTGTATTTAATTTTGATGACGTACGGGTTCGCTGCTTCATAACTAATTCGATCACACGAACATGCTGGGGCATGGAGAAAGAACAATTTGGGAGGAAAGATGTCGGATAAGAAGACAGGACAGTCAGGTGAGCATCTGGTCGATCAGAGTTTTGACGGATATCTGGATGACGATCTGATCACCGAGGAGGAGGAGAAGTATTACAGCGCGGATATCGACCCGGAGGAGATGAGAGCGTTCCGGGAAAGTCAGCAGAACCAGAAAGGCCGCAGCAGAAAAGAGGACCCGGTGCGGAATGCAGAATCAGGGTCCCGTTCCGGGGGGACGCAGGGCTGGCAGGCGCAGGACAGCGGAATGGCCGGAGCCAGGATGCAGGGCGCTCCCGGGGGACTGATCGATGAGGACGATCCGGAGATTGATGCGCGGATTGATGATGCGATGTCGCGCCGGGCGCAGCGAAGAAGAAGAGAGCGCAGGACGCGCAATCTGTTTATCACAGCAGTGATTGTTCTGATCGCCCTTCTTGCCTGCTTCACCTATGCAAGGGTGCTTGTTCCGCAGGACAGTGATCTGCCCTGGCCGTCGTTCCTGGGGAGCAGACCGGACACAGTGCCGGCGGCGCTATCATTTTTAGACAGAAAAACCGGAAGCGGTAAAGCAGATACAGACGGCAGCAGTGTGGCTGTGAAGGAAACGCAGGCACCGCAGCTGAGCCTGGAAACGGAGGCAAAGGAGACGGAGGCCGCGCCTGTCCAGACGACGGAGACGCCTGAGACAGCGCAGGCAGCTGCCTCAGGAGCCAATGCAGACACGATTGCGAAGGCGCAGCTGATGGCGGAGCAGTACGACTACGACAGCGCCATCAGCCTCCTTCAGAGCATTCCTGACTATCAGAATGACCAGACCATCACGGACGCGATTTCTCAGTATCAGACGACAAAGGCCAGCTGTGTGGCAGCGGACGTGACGACGGTGCCGCACATTTTCTATCATTCGCTGGTCAATGATCCGTCCAGAGCGTTCAACGCAAGCGTGCTGGGACAGTCTCAGGCGGACGGCTTCAATGCCTGGATGGTGACAACCGACGAGTTTGATCAGGTGACACAACGGTTGTACGATGCGGGCTATGTCTATGTACGGCTGCGCGACCTGGTTGTGGAGACGACGGACGCGGACGGCACGCCGCACTTTACGCCCAACACCAGCCTGATGCTTCCGCCGGGGAAGAAGCCGATTGTCCTTTCCGTCGACGACTGCAGCTACTACCATTCCTATGAGCCTGCAGGGTTCCCGGACAAGCTTGTCCTGGATGAGAACGGACAGGTCAAGTGCCACTATGTTGACGCAAACGGGCAGGAGTCTGTCGGGGATTATGATGTCGTGCCGAGGCTCAACACATTTCTGGCGCAGCATCCGGACGGCTGCTACAAGGGAGCAAGGGGCATCATGGCGATGACCGGATATAACGGCGTCTTTGGCTACCGGACAGATACCGACTATGTAAAGAAGGAGCATCTGGAGGATGACCAGGCCAAGTGGCTTCAGGCGCATCCGGAATACAATTTCGATCAGGATGTGGCAGATGCGAAGGTGATTGCACAGGCGCTGAAGGATGAAGGCTGGGAGTTTGCGTCCCACACATGGGGACATCTGTCTGTCACGGACAAGACAGCCGAACAGCTGAAGACGGACAATGAACGATGGGTTGCGACTGTCGAGCCGATTGTCGGAAAAACCGATACGATCATCTTTGCACATGGCAATGATATCGGTGACTGGACCGGCTATTCCGACGATAATGATAAATACGCGTACTACAACAGCGCCGGATATCACTTCTACTGCAACGTAGACGGGTCGGTTCCGCACTGGGTGCAGATAACAGACAAGTATGTACGGCAGGGCAGAATCGATGTCGACGGATACCGGCTGTGGCTGTGCAAGAACGGGCAGGACACCTCGCTCAGCAAGCTGATTGACACATCCGGGATTTTTAACGACCAGCGCCCGACGCCGGTTGTGGCAAATGGACAGTCCTGAAACGAAGATGAAAAGGGAGAGCCGGTCGTCCGGATTGGGACGGCCGACTCTCCCTTTTTCAGAATTTTCTCAGACTGCGGCAGAGACAATGTCTGGCCCCTGACAGGATCATGTTTTTTCAGAATGCTTCTTGAAATACTGGGCGTTGCGCTTTTCCTCGCCCCTTGCAACCCGGATCAGTCCGGGGAGATGCCTGTCAAACATAATGGCAGCAAGCACCAGAGCAAGCACGCCGGCTTCCGGACCCTTGAACAGGAATGCCAGGACAGCAAAGAGAGTGGTGATCACAACAGCGCCCACAGGGAGGTAGCCGGTGGAAAAGACGACGAACATCCCGACAGCATCGGAGATCAGCCCGAGGAGCGGGGCATACAGGAAGATCCCCATGCAGGTTGTGGCGACACCCTTTCCGCCGCGAAAACGGTGCCAGAGCGGCCAGTTATGACCGGCCGTGCATCCGAGGACCGTATACAGCCGGAGAATCGGAGCTCCTTTCTGGAACAGCAGCATGGTGACGAGGACAGCGGCAATCGTCTTCAGAAGGTCTCCTGAAAGAACGAGGGCACCGGCCTTGAAACCAAACTGCCGCATGACATTGGCCATACCGGGATTCCCGGAACCAACCTCAAAGACATTTTTCCCAGTTTCTTTGCGAACCACCAGATCGGCTGTCAGAATCGTACCGAAAAGATAGCCGATCAGGAGACTGATCAGTTTTGCTGCCATATGGAACCTCCGGATTCATATTGAAAAGTAGTCAGGGAACGGGAAGACCGGGTCATGTGCTGCGGCGGTATCGCACTGGAGCCTTACTGCCGCAGAACCAGGACCCGGACGAAGAGCAGCGCTGCGATGGCAATGACGCTGACAGCAACCCACCTCAGAGTCTTTCCCGCTGCATTGGGAGCCGCCCCGGAAGAATCAGGCAGATGGGCCTGTGTCTTCAGAAGTTCCTGCGCTTCCGGAGCATCCTCCTCGGAAACAAGAATTTCAATGCCAACCGGGCTGCCGATTGCGTACAGATCCCGGATCCCGCTGCCCTTTTCTGCATGGATTCCCGACTTCTCAAGCAAACTGATCCAGGTGTCGGCATCCTGCTGTGTTGGCGCATATGCCAGGTGTACCTTTTTCATATCTGATCTGATCTGATCCATCATTGCCATGATTCTGTACCTCTTTTAAACCTGCTGTACGTGCCTTATCCTGTCCGGCTCTGCCGAATCTGCTTATTCGGGTACATTATACCTGAGCGCGGTGGAGGGGGCAACTGCAGCCCCGGGCGTCTGACAGCCGTTCAGCCATCTGCTCAGGCATCTGTAGAGATGCGGGAAAACAGGAAGCCTCCCGGATGATTGACAAAAGAGAGACATTGTCGCTTGCCACGGAAAAGACGCAGGATGTACACTTCAAGGCAGTATCAGTCACTATGCAGGTCCTGATATGGAGACTGCAGCGTGAATATGCAATGCAAAGATATGGGAGGATATAGAAGTGGCTTACAATCCAGATTCATTTGCGCACAAGGCAGAGCGTAAGGGTGTCGAGCTTCTTGTAGATGCTGCGATCAAGCATACGAACAAGGACAGACAGAAGGCGATGATGCAGTTCATCGATCTTGCCCAGAAGTTCATCGGGGACACCTGGGATCCGGCGGCTTATGACAGAATGCGCGATGCCATCGCGACCACCGACACAAAGTGGTACAAGTATATCAGCGGTCTGTTCGATGATATTTCACCGAAGCAGATGAAGGCGCTGGCGGTGAATGTCGGCTATGAGGCAGGTATCCGTGGTTATAAGCAGACCCGCCAGATGGCAGAGAAGTACAACTGCAATGTACCGTGGGTCATCCTGATGGATCCGACTTCCGCATGCAATCTCCGCTGCACCGGCTGCTGGGCGGCAGAATATGGTCATACGCTTGCGCTGACATATGAGGAGCTTGAGAGCATCGTAAAGCAGGGACGTGAGCTGGGCATCCATGCTTATGTCATGACCGGCGGGGAGCCGATGATGCGCAAGAAGGACATTATCCGTCTTGCGGAGGAATTCCAGGACTGCTATTTCCTGTTCTACACAAACGGAACACTGATCGATGAGGAGTTCTGCAAGGAGATGGTTCGTGTCGGCAATGTCAGCCCCAACATCTCCATCGAGGGCTTTGAGGAGGCGAACGACAGCCGCCGCGGCAAGGGAACCTTCGACAAGATCATGCATGCGATGGACCTGATGAAGGAGTACAAGTGCCTGTTCGGGGCATCCATCTGCTACACATCCGTCAACTACAAGGTCGTCACCAGCGACGAGTTCCTGGATATGCTGATCGAGAAGGGCTGCAAGATGCTCTGGTACTTCCATTACATGCCGGTCGGATGCGGAGCAAGCACGGATCTTCTCCTGACACCGGAAGAGCGCGAGTACATGATTCAGAGAGTCCGCTGGATCCGCGGTTACCATACCGGAAAGCCGATCATGGCAATCGATTTCCAGAATGACGGTGAATATATCCATGGCTGCATCGCAGGCGGAAAGTATTACCTGCACATTAACCCGAACGGGGATGTGGAGCCGTGTGTCTTCATCCACTACTCTTCTGCAAACATCAAGAATCAGACGCTGCTTGAGGCGCTTCAGCAGCCGCTGTTCATGGAGTACAGGAAGAATCAGCCGTTCAACCACAACTATCTGCAGCCGTGTCCGATGCTTGAGAATCCGGAGAAGCTGCGTGCGATGGTCAAGGCCAGCGGCGCAAAGTCCACCGATATGGAAGCACCGGAGGATGTCGATGCGCTCTGCGACAAGTGCGAGGACTATGCAAAGAAGTGGGCGCCTGTTGCCGAGAAGCAGTGGGAGGAGAAGCACTTCACCAGAAGCGACGGCAAGGAAGAGGGTTCCATGCAGGCTGTGAAGTAAGAAGTAAGCTGTGAAGGGACAAGATTCCTGAAGGGATCAGACAGAAAAGGGCTCCGGTGCTGCACAACTGCAGCACCGGAGCCCTTTTCATAGCTGGTAACGGGTATCTGGTATCTTCATTTACCGCGATTTTCCGAATACAGAGAACCGAAATCGCTGAACGGCCAGTAGCAGATATACGCCTTGCCGAGGATTTTATTCTTCGGGACAAAGGCAAACTGCATGGCTTCCTTCTCATTCGCGGCAAGTCCTTCCCGAATCGCAAGCGACGGCCAGTAGCGGGCATCGTTGGAATTGTTCCGGTTATCCCCAAGCATCAGATATTCTCCCTCCGGAACCTCGAATGTGAAGCCGTCGTTCTCGACAGTCCAGGTACCGTTGATATAGGACTCCTCCAGCTTTTTTCCGTCGATGTAGACGGCCCCTTCCCTGATCTCAACCTTCTCTCCGGGAAGTCCGATGATGCGCTTGATATAGTGCGTATTTTTCCCAAGGGCGTCATCAATCGGGTAGCGGAAGACAACGATGTCTCCCCGCTTCGGACTGCTCTTCCAGTATGCAAAACGCGTTCCGAGGACCCGCGAGTGGGTCATGATGGTTTTTTCCATCGAGCCGCTCGGGACGGTCGCATTGATGATGATGACATTGTCGATGAAGAAAGCAAGGGCGACAGCAATGACAATCACCTCGACCCAGCTGAGGACTTCCTTCAGCATCGACTGCTCCCCTTTCCCGCCGGAAGGCCCTCCGGCTGATTTCTGGTTTTTGTCCGTGCTCTTCGGCATGTGGAAACCCCTTCTTTTCATGAATATGATCTTGCCTTCACTGTGAAAAACATCGGCGAAATCCTGAACAGAAACAGACCTAGTATATCACCCACAGCGCGGATCGTCCAACGGCACAGCAAATATCCGGACACGCGCCCCTGCGCAATCATGGCTTAAGGTATTCTTAAGGGGATCGACGGCTTGTTTTTAACCGCTTCAGATGGTATGATAAGACTCACTTGAAGTTCCTGACAGATAGATGGACATCGATGGGGTTATAATATAAAGGGATTCAGATGTAAGGGGGATAGACGAATGAAGAACAATATCAGGAAGATCATGCTTGCAGCAGTTGCGGCAATCCTGGCTGCAGCAGCACTGACCGGCTGCGGACAGGCTCGAACAGGAACAGCGTCCACAACAAAGGAAACACAGGCGCCGGTCATTCGTGTGACGGAAAAGATCACGGAAGCGCCTCAAACGGAGAGTGAACCGCAGACACAGGCACCGCAGACCGAGACGCAGGCGCCTCAGACTGAGACACCGGCTCCGCAGTCAGAGACACAGCCGCAGACTTCTGCGCCGCTTACGAAGGAGCAGGAGATGGCACAGGAGACAAAGTACACAGAGTCAAAGACGATGTGGGCAAAGGATGATGTGAACGTCCGTGATACGCCGACAACAGAGGAGGAGAACATCTCCTACAGCTTCGATCAGGGACAGACGGCAACCGTCATCGGAGAGACGCCGGGCTGGTATGAGGTGTCCATTCCGTATACGGATAATGACGGAAATCCGCAGGAGTACACAGGCTTTGTCTCGAAGGAGTTTCTGTCTGAGACAGAGGTACAGCCGAAGACGGACGAGGAGCGGGCTGCGGCGGCAGGCGGAGCGGGAGAGACAACCGCCCCGGCAGACGGGACAGCACAGAATACGGACACCGGCTCCGCGCAGAACGTATCGCCTTCTTCCAGTCAGTCATCTGGCGGCAATACGGTCACGATGGCATCAGATGCGAATATCCGGGCTGACGCATCCCAGACATCCGATGTTGTCGGAACGGTCAGCGCAGGCGAGAAGGTGACGGTCACCGGCGATGCGGATGGCTGGTATCAGGTTGAGTACAATGGCGTCACAGGTTATGTGAATAAGAACCTGGTTGGCTGAGAAGCGCTGCACACAGGAGGGAAAGCGGCTGTTTATGCCGCTTTCTTTTTTCTTGATGAGGCATATGGCGCGTGATAAAATATCGAAAGAATGATTTGCGAAATAGATTCGATATGGAGGAAAACAACTTGAGTAAGAGAAGCAGGGCGGCGTATGCCGGATTATCCTGTGTGCTCTTTGCTGCGGTGATGCTTTCCGGATGTGGCAAAGCCAGGATCGGTGGGAGTACAGGAAGTGCCGACAGTGAGAAGACGGCAGCCTCGAGCGAGCAGGCGAAGGTTGTTCGTGTGATCATTGAGTCGGAGACAGAGGCAGAAACGACACCGGAGACACAGAAGCTGATCACGTCCGTTGACTATACGTCGAAGGATGGGACAGTAAAGATCACACTGCCGGATAATACCTGGAAGGTGACACAGGATGCGGATGAGATGCGGGTTTTCTCATCCGGGAATGACGCGATGATCAACATCGTTCATGCCAGCACAGAGGCGGCGATGAAGACACTGACTGTCCAGACGACGAAGGAGAACCTCCAGGCGGCTCTTCTGAGCCAGTATTCAGAAGCCAGCGCCTTCAATATTGAAAGCTATGAGACAAAGACGGTCGGCAGTGTGAATGTCTACCGCTATGTCGTCCGGTATAATGCGGACGCCAGAATGTGGGCCTATGCCGTCACCTATGGGATTGTGGCACCCGACCAGGCCTACGTCATCACAGGCACCATTACAGATAACAATACCACCCTGCTGAAGGCAGTGGAAGATTCTGTATACAGCTTCTCCGTGCTGAAGGATGAGGAGCTGAAGGCTGTGACGGATGCGATGACAGGAGAGTCCGAGACCGCGTCTGCCGAAACAAAGCAGACAACGGCGCAGACGGCTTCTCCGACAGCATCAGGTGAGAATTCGACCCTTTCAACGTATGCACAGCAGACGACCATGTACTTGGCTGACAGTGATGTGGTGAATATCCGCTCAGGGCCGGGGACAGATGCGGACATTGTCGGAACGCTCGCGGCAGGAGGAAAGGTCACGGTCACGGGAGAAACCAGCGGCTGGTACCAGGTGAGCGTGAATGGGGTGACCGGTTACATCAGAAAGGATTTTCTGACAAGCACGCAGACGACGACACCTTCCACGACTTCTGCGGCGAACTCCACTTCGGATTCAGCTTCGGCTGCGGAGATTGCCAGCGCCTCCAATTATTCCAGCGCTTCAACGCTGTATACGACAGATGGTGTGAATGTGCGGGCGAATCCGGGGACAGGCTCCGGCGTGCTGGCGACACTGGGAGCGGGAAGCGCCGTGACAGTCATCGGCGAGACAGACAACTGGTATATTGTCTCGACCGGCTCCGGTAAGGGGTATATCTCCAAGTCGTATCTGTCTTCCAAGGCGCCGGCAGGAAGCGGCGCTTCCGGCAGCAGCTCCACAGGCAGTACCGGAAGTACAGGGAACGGAAACGGGACCAGTACAGGCAGCAGTTCAGGCAGCACAGGCAGTTCAGGCGGCGGTTCCGGAAGCGGGACGCAGACAAGCGGTGTATCCACCATAACCGGGACGGTGACTTCGTCCTCTGCGAATAGCGTGACAGTCGCCGGAGACGATGGCAAAACCTATACGATTTATACAGGGGATGCAGACATTACAACGGCTGACGGACTTTACTCCGGATTGCACATATCGGCATCCGTTGACAATTCCCAGACCGCCTCGGACGGGACGAAGTACGCGACATCCGTGACAGGCGAGTAAGGCAGGGGAGCAGCAGAAGGAGACGAGGATTATGAGTAAACCGGTCAGAACGCCGGCAGTGGATGATCTCTGCGACGCCATACTGACACTGAAGACCCGGGAGGAAACGTACAAGTTTCTGGAGGATGTCTGTACAGTCAATGAGCTTCAGGCACTTTCTCAGCGGTTTGAGGTTGCGAAGATGCTGACGGAAGACAAGACATATGCGGAGATCGCAGATGAGACAGGGGCCTCTACGGCGACGGTCAGCCGGGTGAACCGCTCTCTTGTCTATGGAGCGGATGGCTATGAGGTTGTTCTGAGCCGGATGGGGATCACCGGAAAGAAGGAGCAGGAGAAGAAGGAATCCGGCAGGAAAACCGAAGGAAGATGAACGGAGTGCAAGTGAAAAAGATCAGACCGGCGGTGAAAGCCGCCGGTTTCTTTTGACCTGACAGAAGACAGGATGATAACAATCTGCATGCATATATGGGAGGCGGATGCAACATGCGTCAGATGGAATTCAAGATGGAGCGGGAGAATCTTGTGAAGCCGGGAGACAAAATTCATGTGACGGAAGGTCAGCTTCCGGAAACCTGGTATTACACGATCGAACCCGCGGTTGCGATGAGCGCCAACTATGGAATGAGAGAGCGGCTCAAGGTGTTTGACGGGACAGTGGTATCCGTCCGGGAAGACGAGAGCGGATATACGGTTACCTGTGAATTTGATGAGTGAGCGTAACAGCCGCAGCGGGACGAATATTGGAGGAGAGACATATGAACCAGGAGCAGATAACAGGCAGCCTGAATCCACAGCAGCTTGAAGCTGTGACGGCAGGAGACGGGCCGCTGCTGATTCTTGCAGGAGCAGGCTCTGGCAAGACCAGAGTTGTGACGAGCAGGATTGCCTGGCTGATCGCGGAGAAACAGGTCAAGCCCTGGAATATCTGCGCGATTACATTTACAAACAAGGCTGCAGGGGAGATGAGAGAACGGGTCAACAGGATGGTCGGCTTCGGAGCGGAAGCCATCAACGTTGCGACATTTCACTCGACCTGCGTCCGGATCCTGCGCCGGTTCATTGACCGGATCGGCTATGATAACCACTTTGTGATCTACGACTCGGATGATTCGAAGTCCTTGATGCGGGAGATCTGCCGGGACCAGAACGTCGATACGAAGATTTTCAAGGAACGAATGATTCTGTCGCGCATCTCGGCGGCAAAGGATGAGCTGATCTATCCGGCAGATTATGCGGCGTGGGCGGGAAATGATCAGGAGGCTGTAACCATTGCCGGCGTTTACGCCGAATATCAGAGGCGGCTGAAAAACAACAATGCGCTCGACTTTGATGATCTGATCGGGCTCACGGTCCGGCTGTTTCAGGCGGATCCGGAAGTACTGCTTTATTACCAGGAAAGGTTCCGGTATCTGCTGGTCGACGAGTACCAGGATACGAATAAGGCGCAGTTTGTCTTCGTCTCCCTGATCGCGCAGAAGTACCGCAACCTCTGCGTCGTCGGAGATGACGACCAGTCGATCTATCGTTTCCGGGGCGCCGATATCGGAAATATCCTGAATTTTGAGAAGATTTTTACTGATGCGAAGGTCATCCGTCTGGAGCAGAATTACCGGTCAACGCAGACCATCCTGGACGCGGCAAACGCAGTGATCGCGAACAACCAGGGACGGATGCGGAAGACACTCTGGACGCAGAATGGGCAGGGCGGAAAGGTCACGCTGAAGCGGTTTGATACGGCGCAGCAGGAGGCATACTACATCGTCGATGATATCGCACGGCTCAAAAGAAAGGGCAGCTTCAACTATGGGCAGTGTGCCATCCTGTACCGGACAAATGCCCAGTCCCGCGCACTTGAAGAGCAGCTTCTGATGGAAAATGTGCCCTATTCCATCATCGGCGGCGTGAATTTCTACGCACGTAAGGAAATCAAGGATATCCTGGCCTATCTGCGTACGATGGCGAACGGAACAGATGATCTCTCTGTCAGGCGGATTATTAATACGCCGAAGCGGGGAATCGGTGAGACCACTGTCCTGCGGATGGCGGACTATGCGGCATCCTGCGAGACTAGCTTCCTGGAGGCAGCGGGCCACGCCGCTGCTGTGCCCGGGCTTGGGAGAAGTGCCTCGAAGATTACGGAATTCGTTCGTCTGATTGAGAGGCTGCGGAGTCAGAGCGCCGGAAAGAATGTTGCCGAGATCCTGAAAATGGTCGTCAAGGAGACGGGGTATGTCGAGGAGCTGGAAGCGGAACGTACTGATGAAGCCCTTGACCGGATTGCGAACATTGACGAGTTGATCAGCAAGGCTGCCCAGTTTGACCAGGCGGCGGATCCGGAAGCCGACGGCGCAATGGGAACAAACTCTGCAGAGGATGCAGGTATGGAAACAGAGGCAGACGGACAGACAGATGCAGCAGGAGCGGCTGAAGAGACCGGGGACGGCGAAAGCAGTGTTCAGTCCGGGTCAAAGCTGCGTACGGGACAGATGCGCACCGGTCTCCCGGCTCTGCAGGACTTTCTTGAGCAGGTTGCACTTGTCGCAGATATCGACAGTCTTGCGGATGATGCCGACAAGGTGGTGCTGATGACCCTTCATGCCGCAAAAGGGCTTGAGTTCGATAACGTATATCTTGCCGGCATGGATGACGGCCTGTTCCCCAGCTACCATTCGATTTCCAGCGGCGAGAAGGAGGACCTGGAAGAGGAGAGAAGGCTGTGCTATGTCGGCATTACACGTGCAAAGAAACGGCTGACGCTGACTTCAGCCAAGGCGAGGATGCTGCGCGGGCAGACAGAGTGGTATCGGATTTCTCGTTTTATTGATGAGATCCCCGAGGAACTGCTTGATGACAACCGGAACAGACAGGCGGCAGGCGGACAGAAAGAAAATGATTCCTACCACATGCTGTCGAAGGCACAGGCGGAGCGGAAGCGTGAGCACGAGGAATTCCGGGCAAAGCCCTTCTACATGCGCGGGAGTAGTCAGCGCACGGGCAGCAGCAAAGGGGCAGAGACAGGTTCATTTGCCGGAACCGGCCTGCGCGCTGCCGGATCATCTGCAAAAGGGCAGGGCAGCGTAACGTTCGGGAAGGTGGATCTGAGCGCTCTCAAGGGCAGTAATCTGCAGAGAACGGCGGATCTTGATTATCAGGAAGGTGACCGGGTACAGCACATCAAGTTCGGGGAAGGAACCGTCCGGAAAATCGCGGACGGCACGCGCGACAAGGAAGTGACCGTCGAGTTTGACCGGTTCGGCGTCAAGAAGATGCTTGCGGGCTTTGCAAAACTGAAGAAGCTGTAAACGAATGGTGGCAAATAACGGAAGTGTGTGCTATACTCGAAAAAACGAAGGCTGCAGGCGCCAGATGGCCTGTAGGGAATACACGAAAGGACGGGCTCCGAACATGAAAAAAGACGAGTTGATTAAGGCGCTGAAGGATCGTGACAATGAGAACCATAAGAACGCGGTGCTCTGGGTGCTTGCAGTGGTTGGCGCAATCGCAGCAATTGCAGCGGTTGCCTATGCAGTATATCGTTATCTGACACCGGATTATCTGGAAGACTTCGACGATGATTTCGACGATGACTTTGACGATTTCTTCGATGATGAAGAGCAGGCAAAGGACGGCAAGGAAGACGAAAAGAAGGAGTCCGAGGAGAAGAAGGACGAGTAAACCGGGCCGGTTTTGAGTAGATAAGAACCTGGTATAGAAGAGGGACTGCCGCGGGCGGCAGCCCCTCTTGTTTTTCGGGAGGGAGACCGGGAGGCCGTTCTGCAGGTGCAGGGCAGGCGGTCAGTCTGTCCGGTGTGCGAGGGAGGATATTGTGAAGAAGGGTGAGGTATACGAGGGCGAGGTTCTGCGGACAGAATATCCGGGCAGAGGGATTGTGCTGGAAGGGGAGCACGAGGTACGCGTGAAGGACGCGCTCCCGGGTCAGACGGTCCGCTTTCGGATAACAAAAAAGAATTCACACCGCTGCGAGGGAATGCTGCTGGATGTGATGAAACGTGCGGGGAACGAGATTGTATCGGACTGTCCGCATTTTGGAAGGTGCGGTGGATGCAGCTACAGAACCCTGTCTTATCAGGATCAGCTCAAACTGAAGGAAGATCAGCTGATCAGACTGTTTGAGCCGGTCGTGAAGCAAGAGGCGCCCGGTTCCGGGGCGGACGGTCAGACGGATGCTGCTGCCGTCTCCTGCCAGAAGGGAGGCCGGCCGGTCTGGTTTCAGGGTGTCAAGGCCAGTCCTGATTTCCCGGCATACCGCAACAAGATGGAATTCTCATTCGGAGACCTTGAGAAGGGCGGCGAGCTTCAGCTGGGACTGCATGTGAAGGGAAGCTTCTATGACATCCTGACGACAGATGATTGCCGGATTGTTGATCCGGACTTTCATCTGATTCTGAAGTGTGTTCTGGAGTGGGCGAGAGAAACCAGGCTGCCTCATTTTCACAGAGTAACCCACCAGGGTTATTTCAGACATCTCCTGGTGAGACGGACAGCGAATACAGGGGAGATTCTCGTTGATCTTGTCACAACCTCGCAGGCTGAGGCGGATTTGAACCGGCTCACGGATCGTCTGCGTGCGCTTCCAGTCGAAGGGAAGATCGCCGGCATCCTGCATACGGTAAACGACAGCGTGGCGGATGCGATCAATGACGGCGGGACAGAGGTACTGTACGGCAGCGCCGTTATCACGGAAAACCTTCTTGGGCTGAACTTCCGGATTACACCATTCTCATTCTTTCAGACAAACTCCCGCGGGGCGGAAGTGCTGTATGAGACGGTCAGATCGTATATTGGCGATACAACTGGAAAGACGGTCTTTGATCTTTACAGCGGAACCGGAACCATTGCGCAGGTACTGGCACCGGCTGCGAGCCATGTGACCGGAGTGGAGATTGTCCCGGAGGCAGTGGAGAGTGCGAGGGAAAGTGCAAGGCTGAATGGGCTTGACAACTGCGATTTCATCTGCGGCGATGTCCTGAAAGTGGTGGATGAGCTTCCGGAAAAGCCTGATCTGATTGTGCTTGATCCGCCCAGAGAAGGGATCAATCCGAAGGCGATGCCCAAGATCATAGCGTTCGGTGTCAGACGGATTGTCTACATTTCCTGCAAGGCGACGAGTCTGGCAAGAGACCTGCAGCCGCTGCAGATGGCAGGGTACAGAGTTGAAAAGATGTGCGGGGTGGACCTCTTCCCCGGCACGGAGCATGTCGAGACGGTATGTCTTTTGTCCAAACTTTCTGAGACAAAGAATCACATCAGCGTGAAGGTCGATATGGACGAGATGGATGTGACGGCGGCGGAGAGTGAGGACAGCCGGTCGCCGGAGACGCCGAAGGAAAAGGAAGACGCGATCATAGAGGCGTTCAGGCATTTTCAAATGATCTGATGGTTCTCTGTCTTTTTTTGAAAAATCTCCCTGCGTAAGGTATTGCTTGTTACGCTGCGTCATGTTGCATAATGCATGGCGAAAGGAGGCGAAGGCTATGTCAAAATACTCGACAGGAGAGATTGCAAAGCTCTGTAGCGTCACTGTCCGGACGGTCCAGTACTATGATACAAGAGGGATCCTGATTCCCAGCGAACTTTCCGAAGGCGGGAGACGGCTCTACTCGGAAGACGATCTGAAGCGCATGAAGATTATCTGCTTTTTGCGTGAACTGGATCTTCCCATCGGCGCGATTGCTCAGATCCTGAAGGAAGAGCATCCTGAAAAGGTGATCTCCCTGCTGATAGAACAGCAGGAGAAGGCTCTTTCAGATGAAATCACTGATAAAGAGGAAAAGCTTCTGAAGCTCCGTGAGCTGAAAAACGGATTGAAAGGCAAAACAGAATTCTCCCTCGAAACGATCGGTGACATAGCCGTCATTATGGAAGGCAAGAAAAAACTGAAGAAACTGCATCTGATGATGCTCCTGACCGGGCTCCCGGTCACGGCGCTGCAGTGTTTTTCCATCATCTTCTGGATCGTCAAAGGTATCTGGTGGCCGTTCATTATCTGGCTCCTGGTGGCGATCCCCTGGGGGATCCTGATCAGCCGATACTATTTCGCACATGTGAAATACATCTGTCCGGAATGCCATGAGGTATTTAAACCCACACTGAAGGAAGCCTTCTGGGCAAATCATACCCCCACAGCCCGAAAGCTTACCTGCACTTCCTGCGGTCACAGAGGCTTCTGTGTGGAAGTCTGGGGAGGTGATGGCGCATGAGCGTATTTGAGAATAATAAAGAACAGACAAAGATTAGCTGGCTTATTGCCGGTGCTGTCGGCTTTGTCATTTCTGCCCGGATGCTGGAAGTGGGCGTACACTATTTCTGCATCGTGGCAGACAATCCTGTTTCGCGCTTCATGAACGGAAACACAGCCGCCTTCGTCCTTTATGGGATCACGATGGCAGGGATTTTCGAAGAATGCGGACGGCTTATCATTCTGAAATACATTCTGAAAAAGTACTGTACCCGTGAAAATGCGGTGATATACGGAATCGGCCACGGTGGGATCGAGATCCTGACGGTCCTTCTGCCTGCCAGCGGCCATTCTGCTGCATATGCTGGCAGATACCTTTCCGGCGCTGTATCAGAGAGGCATTCTGCCTCTGTGGGCAGTTGAAATATGGACTGCCCTCTGGACACTGATGATTATGCTTATTGCGGCTAAGCTATACTGGAATGCCGCTTGCCGGAAATGAAGCAAAGATCAAGCAGCAGCTGCGGGAAGCGAGGGTGCTCGACCAGCTGGTTCAGAGCAGACACTATTTATGATTCATTAACCAGCTTCCCTGTCATATGCTCAGGAATGAGTTCAAGGCACTGTACTCTCGGCAGAGCATTTTTCAATTCCTTTTGTAAATACTCTTCATCATCTGTGAACTTTTTTATGAGATTGGTACAGATTTTTATTGCAGTATCCTCATCCTCAACAAGCTTGATTCTGCCAAATACAATTACGCTGTTAATATTTAAAGCCCAATCGTCGTCTTTCCGATAGCCTTCATCCCATGTACAGAAGCTTACTTTATCACAAGCCTTAATTGCATCAATCTTGTGACCTTCCTTAGCTCCATGAAAATAGATTTTCCCATCCTCTTCACAATACCACTGGTTAACGGGCAAACCATACGGGTAACCATCCTCACCAATAAGGGATAGTACACCGCGCTTTGCATTTTTCAGCACCTCAATGCACTGTTCATCTGTAATCTGTTGCTTAAATCTTCTCATCTTTCTAAACATAGTTCACCTTAATCCTTTGTTAATATTTTTAATCCGACAATTCCAACTACAATTAAAATAACACATATAACCTGTGTTTGATTCACCGATAATGGTTTATTTCCAGCATCTTTCGTTCGGATCCCATTCAGTGACTGGCACACTGGATTGAGTAAGAAGGGGCGTTACAAACGCTCTGATCCGGGATATAGCATCATTCTAGTCAAAATACAGTTGGCGTGAATCAGAGATCGTACCGGTCGTATAAAGAATGGTGACTGGTCGATTCAGGCGCTAAAATTCAGCTTTCCATGAACCTTAAATTGGAACTGTAGGAGGGGCTTCCCCTCCTGCGGCGGCAACGAAAGAATATACCACCGGGGTGATGTGTTTCTGGCCTATCTTGGAAATCCGTTTGGATCAGCTGCATAAAGCAGGAAAGATTTTGAAATTGCTACTTAGGCAGCCCAAGAAAATGTTCGCACCCCCATTATCAGTTCCGGAATATTTGACGATCGATACGACGTTTTGAAGGTTTCCGCAGGCAGTCCGTTGCATGCTTCAGAATTACATCTCTGGAAGTGTGAGAATCACATATGAATAATATATTGACACGGTGTCAGAATATGCATATAATGGCTATGCTGACACGGTGTCAGAAATACGTGAAATGATAAGGTACATAAGATGAGAAAAGCGACGCGTGAACAGATTGTTCAGAAAAGGGAAGAGATTATCAATGCGTGTGAGCAGCTCTATCAGAAAATGAGTTTCCGGGAGATCACGCTTAAGGAGATCGGGAATATCACATCCTTCTCCCGTCCCACCATTTATAACTACTTTGAGACAAAGGAAGAGATCTTTCTGGGACTTTTCCAGAGGGAATATGACCGCTGGAATGAGGATCTGACCGCCATACTGAACGGGAATGACCAGCTGACGAAAAAAGAACTGGCGGATCATATCGCAAACTCTCTTGCAGGACGGCAGCAGCTCTTAAAGCTTCTTTCCATGAATAACTACGATATGGAGGCAAACAGCCGACAGGAGCTTCTGACTGCCTTCAAACAGTCTTATGGGCGCTCGATGCATCTGATGTGCATGCTGCTGGAGAAGTTCTGCCCGGACATGGGAGTGACTGACATTCAGAATTTCATCTATATCTTCTATCCCTTTATGTTCGGAATCTACCCATACACCGCAGTCACAGAAAAACAGAGAGTGGCCATGAAGGATGCGGGGATCAACTATGTATATCAAAGTGTCTACGAGCTCACTTACAGCTGCCTGATCCGGCTGCTCGGAGAGTAAGGGGCGCGTAACTATAAAGACTATCAAAAATAAAGGAGACAAAAGCAATGGCAAAATTACCGAAAATCGCACTTGGCGCATGGGCGTTGGGAAACGACGGAACATTTGGAAACAGCCTGACAGCGGAAAGTCTGAAGTCAATCTTTGGTACGGCGATGGCAAACGGCCTGAATCTGAACGTCATCCGCATGTGGGAAAAGGAGATGAAATAAGATGAGCAAGAAAAATATCGGAGCAACACTTGCACTGTATCCCTGCCCGGTCATCGTAGTCGGGGCAATGGTAAATAATAAGCCGACCTGGACGCTTGTCGCCCATGCCGGCACCGTGGCGCATAGCCACCTGATGGTATCCCTTGTGCAGGCACACTACATCAATCAGGGGATCCGTGAGAACAAAAAGCTTTCCGTCAATGTGGTCGACGAGTCCTGGCTGAAGGATGCGGATCGGATGGGAACTATTAGCGGCAGTAAGGTGGACAAGTCAGAAGCTTTTGCCTGGACAATGGGTGAAAACGGCGCTCCGCTGATCGATGAGGCGAAGGTTTCCATCGAGTGTGAGGTGGACGGCAACTACGAGCTGGAGCATTTCGATCATTTCATCTGCAAGATCCTTGCGACCTATGCGGATGAAACCGTACTGAACGAGCAGGGCAAGATCGACTACCACACCTTTAAGCCGGTGCTCTTCGAGTTCCCGACCTATGAATATTTCGTGACAGGCGAAAAAGTTGGCAACTGCGGTAAGATGAACTGATTGCAGACAAGCCTCAGAGGAAAACTCGGAGGCTTGTACCCATATTTGAAATGGAGAAAGAAAATGGCAAACAAAACATTGGTGGCGGTATTTTCCGCCAGTGGCGTAACAAAACGAGTCGGTGAAGAGATCGCGAAGATTGCTGGCGCAGACTTTTACGAGATCGCACCAAAGGAGATCTATACATCGGCGGATCTGGACTGGATGAACAAGAAAAGCCGCAGCAGCGTCGAGATGAACGATCCATCTGCAAGACCCGAGATCAATGGCAAAGTTGCCGACATGGCTTCCTATGATACTGTGATCGTCGGCTTCCCGATCTGGTGGGGTGTTGCTCCCAGGATCATCGATACCTTCCTGGAAAGCTATGATTTTTCCGGCAAGAAGATCATTCCCTTCTGCACGTCCGGCGGAAGCGGGGTCGGCAGAAGTGACACGGCCCTTCATAAGGATGTAAGCGGCGATGTGAAGTGGGCAAAGGGCAAACAGATCAATCGACCGAATGAGGCGGAGATCCGCCGCTGGCTTGACGAAGTTCTGTAAGAATACGAAACGGAGGTGAGCCGGAATGAAATATACAAGACTTGGAAACAGTGACTTAAACGTATCCCGGATCTGCATGGGATGCATGGGATTCGGTGATTCCGGACGGGGCCAGCACAGCTGGACCATCGACGAGGAGCATACCAGAGAAATCATAAAACGCGGGCTGGAGCTGGGCGTTAACTTTTATGACACAGCTATTGCTTATCAGAGCGGCACCAGTGAGCAGTACGTAGGACGTGCCCTGCGGGATTTTGCTAAGCGTGAAGATGTAGTTGTTGCTACCAAGTTTCTTCCAAGAACACAGGAAGAAATCGAAAACGGCGTCAGTGGTCAGCAGCACATCGAAAACATGATCAACACAAGCCTGCAGAATCTTGGAATGGACTATGTGGACCTCTATATCTATCACATGTGGGACTGGCAGACACCAATCGAAGACATCCTGGACGGCCTGAACCGTATCGTTAAGGCCGGTAAAGCCAGATACATCGGCATCTCCAACTGCTTTGCCTGGCAGATCGCCAAGGCTAATGCTGTGGCAGAAAAAGAAGGCTTTCCGAAGTTCGTTTCCATCCAGGGACATTACAACCTGATCTTCCGCGAGGAGGAACGGGAAATGGTGCCGTACTGCAATGAAGAGAATATCGCTCTTACTCCCTACAGCGCCCTTGCTTCAGGAAGACTATCGAGACGCCCGGGGGAAGGCGGAACAAAGCGAGCAAAAGAGGACACCTATGCGAAGTTCAAATATGATGCGACAGCTGCACAGGATAATGTGATCATCTCCCGTGTTGCTGAGCTTTCCGAAAAGCACGGCGTGACCATGACGGAAGTGTCACTGGCGTGGCTGCTCACAAAGGTGACCGCCCCAGTGGTCGGAGCGACAAAGCTTCATCATATCGAAGGCGCGGTAAAGGCATTGGATCTTTCACTGACACCAGAAGAGATTCTGTATCTGGAAGAGCCCTATGTGCCGCATCCGCTGGCTGGAGTTATGACACAGAACAAACCGGCCGCCGCAAAAGAAAAACATGTCTGGTCTACGGGCGACCAGAAGATCGCAAAGTAGGAGGAAGGAACAAAATGGCTGAAAAGATCGTACAGACTGCAGGAAGAAACCAGCTGGGAGAATTCGCACCGATGTTTGCGCATCTTAACGATGACGTGCTTTTCGGTGAAGTGTGGAACGAGGAAGCAATTGATGTGAAGACGAAATGCATCATTACTGTTGTGTCCCTGATGGCCTCCGGCATCACAGACTCCTCCCTGTCCTATCATCTGCAGAACGCGAAAGCCCATGGCGTAACGAAGGAAGAGATCGCCGCCATCATCACCCACGCCACCATGTATGTAGGCTGGCCGAAGGGATGGGCGGTATTCCGTCTTGCAAAGGAAGTCTGGAATGAAGAAGAACCGGTGCTGACGGATAAAGACAGATACCAGAACACGATTTTCTTCCCGATCGGAGCCCCGAACGATGCCTATGCGCAGTATTTCATCGGTCAGAGCTATCTCGCGCCGGTATCCACCAATCAGATCCCGATATTTAACGTGACCTTTGAGCCGGGATGCCGAAACAACTGGCATATT
Source organism: Porcincola sp. LCP21S3_C12 (assembly GCF_052118625.1). Taxonomy (NCBI): domain Bacteria; kingdom Bacillati; phylum Bacillota; class Clostridia; order Lachnospirales; family Lachnospiraceae; genus Porcincola; species Porcincola sp. LCP21S3_C12. The sequence continues at coordinate 29,038 of NZ_JBQKGW010000013.1, forward strand.
CATCATGCCAAAAGTGGCGGCGGTCAGATTCTGATCTGTGTCGGCGGAAGAGGATGGTATCAGGAATGGGGCAAGGATCCTGTAGAGATGACACCTGGTACAGTGATCAACATCCCGGAAAATGTAAAGCACTGGCATGGCGCGGCAGAGGATAGTTGGTTCTCACATCTGGCAATAGAAGTTCCGGGTGAGGAAACATCCACGAAGTGGCTGGAAGCGTCTAAATAATACGGAACAAATAAAAGTAATCAATAACGATATAGGAGTGATACCGGGTAACTGGCATCACTCTTTTTTAGTGTTCCGGAGTAACGCGCAGCCATCTCCGCTGGAGATGTTCAAGGGGATTGGGGTGCTTCCACAACGAGCTAAAATTGGCTTTGTATTACAAAGACACGGCTCGCACAGTAGCTCAAGTAATTGCTTTCCCGGCTGACAATGCCGGTGGACGAGACAATGCGTTTACTGAATAAAAAGCTTATGGGTCACTGCCAGTACTATGGTGTAAACGGAAATCTGGATGCTCTGAGTAAGTTCTATCAGTATGCCTATAGAAAGGCCTTCTCACATTGACAAGCAGGGCAATTCAGAGTAAACCGCGGACACAGGTGCGAAACTTTAAGAAAATTTCAATTTCGGAAGTGACAGTATGAAATATTGAAAGACCAGAATATATGCAGCGGCTTCTTGATCTTATGGGGACCCCGGATATCAAGATCATTACCGGAGTGCGCCGCAGCGGCAAGTCTGAATTGATGAAAGCTTATATCCGCAGAATCAGCAAGATTCAGCCAGAGGCCAATATTATCTTTGTGGATTTCTTTAACCTGAAATATGAAAGATTAAAGGAATATCATGCTCTGTATGATTACATTGAAAGCCATTATGCTGCCGGAAAACAGAACTATGTATTCGTGGATGAAGTGCAGCTGTGCGAGAAATTTGAGCTTGCATGTGAAATACGATCTGAGTGATACCGGCATACGTTTTGCCAGACTTGGCAGACGGAATCTTGATTATGGCCGGATGTATGAAAATATTGTCTGTATCGAACTGATGCGGCGTGGCTTCGAGGCTTACGTTGGAAAGCTGTATCAGAAAGAAGTGGATTTTGTTGCCGTCCGCGGCGATGAAAAGATGTATATCCAGGTAAGTGACGATATATCTCGGCCGGAGACCTTTGAACGTGAGTATGATCCCCTGCTTAAGATCAAAGATGCGTATCCCAAGCTTATTCTGGCCAATACCAGGCATGAGACCTATGACTATGAAGGCATCAGGATTCATAATTTATCAGATTGGCTGCTGAAACATGAGTAAAGGCCTCAGGAGAGCGGCGGAATGAAGAATCAATCACACGAACATATCAGTCTTTCACATCCAGTGAGAGGCTGATTTTTTATGGTTTTCGTTTTACCGTTCCGAAGCATTGCATTGGCATCCGGCAGTCATACAGTGAAGAGCGGAGACGCCAAAGGAACGCCTTCGTTTTTCAGTCTGAAGAGATTCTGCTGATGCTTTTTTGTAAGAAAAACCACGATAATTTCAAATAGTACTTGACCTGGAGCTAACTCCAAGGGATATAGTCCAGTTACAGATGACAAAGCAAGCGGCAAACTGTAAAGAGGGGTGATGAAGATGACGATAAAAGAAGTTTGCGAAAAATTCAATCTTTCTCCGGACACGCTGCGCTACTATGAGCGCGCAGGTGTAATTCCGGAAGTCAGAAGAACAAAAGGCGGGATTCGAGACTATTCACAGGATGATGTCAACTGGGTTGAAAATGCCGTCTGTATGCGAGGTGCCGGAGTCCCCATCGAGATGCTCATTGAGTATGTGCGGCTGTTTCAGATGGGTGATGAAACGATTGAGGCAAGACGTGATCTTCTTTTGGAGGTTCGTAGTGGAATTCAGAAAAAACTGGATCAGTATCAGGAAACGATGAACCGGCTCAATTACAAGATTTCCCGGTATGAAGAAGCCGTGAAGACGGGTGTCCTCAGCTGGGATGCTGAAGATAACAAGAAGGATTCCTCAAGCCAATAAGAGGGATTCGAAGGAGAAAAACATGCAGAATTTTGATTATGTTACACCAACAAGATCTTCGCATCAATCGGTATCCCGATGCATCTTAAGGAAGTTGGCATTGATGAAAGCCGCATTGATGAGATGGCACATCATGTAGCAGAAAATGAAGGACTTGAAAGTGCATGGGCACCGCTGACTGAGAAGGATATTGCAGACATATTCAGAGCATCCTTATGAATGACAAAGGAGATTAAAAATGGCATACGGATATATTGCAAAACTGAATGAACACGTCATAAGGGAACATGTTCGTTTCAATGACCGCTATGGGATTGCGATTGCGGCAGATATTTACCGGGCAAAGGATCTGGATGAATCCGGAAAATATCCGGCGCTGATTGTCGGCGCACCCTATGGCGGCGTGAAAGAACAGGGACCCTGTGTTTATGCAAATGAACTGGTGCAGCGCGGGTTTGTGGTTCTGACGTTTGATCAGGTACATATGGGAGAATCCGCAGGAGAGCCAAGGAATGTTTCTTCGCCGGATCTGTTTGCAGAGTCGTTCAGTGCGGCGGTCGATTATCTTGGCGTGAAGGTTCCCTATGTGGATCGGGAGAAGATCGGTGTGATCGGCATCTGTGGATCGGGCGGATTTGCACTCTCTGCGGCTTCAGTTGATGTCCGTATCAAAGCGGTTGCTACGACTTCCATGTATGATATTTCCGACGTTCGCGGCATGATGAACCTGACGAAGGAACAGATCGATGGGATGAAGCATCAGCTTGCCGAACAGAGATGGTCGGACTTTGAACAAGGTCAGCCGGAATATATTCCCAGTTTTCCGGAAACGCCATATCCTTCCGTGGAAGCTCTGCCGGAAACGGATCGGATCACCAATGAATGGAATCGCTTCTATGCAGTGCCGCGGGGGCATCATCCGAACGCGAGAGGCGGTTTTACTACTACCTCCAATCTGGCCATGATGCAGTTTAAGTGCCTTGATTATATTGATGAAATTTCGCCGCGTCCGATTCTCTTTGTAGCAGGCGATCATGCTCATTCTCGCTCTTTCTCAGAAAAAGCGTACGAGAAGGCGGCGGAGCCGAAAGAACTGTATATTGTTGCGGATGCGGAGCATATCGATCTTTATGATCAAGTGGATAAGATTCCGTTTGATAAGCTGGAGAATTTCTTCAAAGATTCGTTAAAGTGATGAATGGAAAGCAGCCTGATTGAGTGAAAGGAGCGCACGGAAAGAAATGAACAGGTTTGTATTGGCCGGAATGCTCAGTTTCATGTTACTTATCTCAGGGTGCGGCTTCAGAATGGATACGGAGGAAACCATCAAGGAAACAGATCCTCCATCGGAAAGCAATGCTGGAGATGAGATGAAAAAAAATATGGATGAATCAATGTCGGAGGAATCTGCGGCTATAAGGATGACAATAGAAAATACGCCTGTCCGGATTACATGGGAAGACAATGAATCCGTAACAGCTTTGAGAGAACTTGCGCGGAAAGAACCAATTCAGATCCACATGTCAATGTATGGCGGCTTTGAGCAGGTTGGACCGATCGGGACATCGCTTCCAAGAGATGATGCAGAGACAACGACCTCTGCTGGAGATATTGTTCTTTACTCTGGAAATCAGCTGGTAGTTTTCTATGGGTCCAATTCATGGGCTTATACAAGACTTGGCAGAATTACGGACCTGACGACAGCGGAATTGTCTGAACTGCTTGGCAAAGGTGATGTAAAGATAACGATACAGACAGATTGAGAACAACATCAGAAAGGGACCAATCCATGAGTAAAATGCTTGTAATTTCAACTAGTCTCAGGAGCCATAGTAATTCAGAATTCCTAACCGAAAAAATGACAGAGGGTATCCGGGAAGCTGGCCATGAAGTGGAAACAATCAGTCTCAAAGGTAAAAACCTGAAGTTCTGCACCGGCTGCCTCGTCTGTCAGAAGACGCAGAAATGCGTTCTGAATGATGATGCGGTCTGGATCGCGGAAAAGGTAAAGATGGCAGATACACTGGTGTTTTCAACACCGATTTATTATTACGGCTTGAGCGGACAGATGAAGACCTTGCTTGATCGGATGAATCCGCTGTATCCTTCCGATTATCAGTTCCGGAATGTTTATCTGTTAACCGTCGCGGCAGAAGATGAATCCAGCACACCGGAGAGGACAGTCAGCGGTCTGCAGGGATGGATTGACTGCTTTCCTAAGGCGCGTCTTGCCGGAACTTTATTCTGTGGCGGCTTGAACGATGCGGGAGAGGCAGCGGAGAATTCTGATATTCAGGAGAAGGCTTACCAGTTTGGCAAGGCAATTATTTAAAGGGAGTAGAGGAGAAACGGAAGCATGGACGGTAAGATTGTACAGACGGCGGGAAGAGACAGACTTGCAGAAGTTTCTAGCACCGGTTTCCGCTTCGCAGATCGGAATCCACAATGTTACCTTTGAGCCGGGCTGTCAGAACAACTGGCATATCCATCATGCTAAAAGCGGCGGCGGCCAGATTCTGATCTGTGTCGGGGGCAGAGGGTGGTATCAGGAATGGGGCAAGGAACCGGTTGCGATGAAGCCGGGTGACTGCGTAAACATTCCTGTTGGCGTGAAGCATTGGCATGGCGCAGCAGAGGACAGCTGGTTCTCACATCTGGCAATAGAAGTTCCGGGTGAAGAAACATCCACAGAGTGGCTGGAAGCATCCAAATAATACGGAATAAGAAGCACTAATCCATAACGATATTGGAAAACATTCGACCGAAAATGATACAATTTAACATTTCCAGAATGTGCGCATGAAAAAAGGGTGCAAGGTCGAAAAAAAGGGTGCATTGTGGATTTGAAAAAAGATATAGTTGGAAGGAAAATACATGTATAGGCTAATGTTGATACCGGGAATAATTGTCACTGTATTAGGAGTGCTTGCACTCTTAGGTGGTGCGGGAGGTGCGAGTCTGGTTTTTATTATTCCTGGCGTGCTTCTTATTTTTATTGCTGAAAAGAAGAAAAAGAAAGCCAGAACAATTGTACCATTGAATAATGAAGTACCGCTATCTGAGCCGAAATCTATAGATAGCCACGATGTAGTAAGCCAAACCATTCAGTCAACCACGTCGGAGAAAAGCTCTCCGATTAAGGATAACTTATCAATGTCAGAATCAGAGAATGATATTGATGAATACATAAAGAGATTAACAGAATCTACGCGAAAAAAGATAATTCAGTCTGTTCCTGCTGGAAATACATATATTGATTCTTTAAAGGATGTGTTCTTTGCTGTTGATGTTGAGACTACAGGGTTAAGTCCCGAAAGAAACAGAATCATCGAAATTGCTGCTGTAAAATTTGAGAATGGTGTCCCCGTCGATTCATATTCTACGTTGGTGGCTTCTGTCAAGCACATTCCTGAAGCTGCATCGAGAGTAAATGGTATTACTGATGAAGATCTGGAAATCTATGGCGAAGATGAGATTTCTGCATATGATCAATTCACAGATTTTTTAGGGCAGGATACTCTTGCGGGGAATATCTGTATGGTAGCTCACAATGCCTCATTTGACATGGCATTTATCATTAATTCGTTGAAACGGCTCAAGTATAACGAGGATGTAACTTTACGGTATTTTGATACTCTGGCTCTTTCCAGAAAATATCTTACTCTTCCGAACTATAAGCAACCAACAGTAGCTGATTTCTATGGAATAGTAAATGATGATGAGCACCGTGCTGAAGGCGATGCCCTAACTTGTGGTAAGATCCTTGTACAACTATTGGAAAACATGAAGGATGAAGCTGAGCGTGGTCGTATTGCACGAGAGAACTCTCTACCCACAGACGAAGAACGTGAAATTTGTGCATACATCAAAAAAGTTCTTATGGATGCGGGAAAAGATACTGCAAGACTTCGTTTTGAAAAGAAAAGCGGAGGGACTATCAAGGCAAAATATCCATACGGTTTTACCAGCTTTAAGATACTTAAGAATAAGCCGATGTACTTTACCTTTGATAAGTCTGACTATGTTCATTGTGAATTGGAAACAAAGGATACGGATTATCACAATGGGGAAGCAAATTCGGTTCGTGTAAATCTGAAACATCCAAAGCAAATTGAGCTTCTGGAAGGTTCTATTGTGAAGGCCTATAAGCGCGATGGGAAAAACATTACAGATTTCTATCATCATACCAGATGGGTGCAGCAAGATGCCGACTATACCTTTCAAATCGTTGACAATGAAGTCGAATCTCTGGTTGCTGCCTGTATAAACAGGGCGGACAAAAAGGCAGACCAAAAAGCTGCACATGAAGCAGAGAAAGCCGCTATTGAAAAAGAAAAGGAAGAACGCCGACTTGCGAGAAAACTTCGGGCGGAGAAAGCAGAAAAGCATCCTGAACCTATAACAAAGAGCAAAGGCCGAAAAATAGGAAGATATGATGATAACATGATTCTTCTTCAAGAATATGAAAGCGTTACATCTGCTTCTATAGCAGTAGGTATTAGCCAAAAGAGTATTCGTGATGCGGCTTCCGGCAGGCAAAAGCATGCAGCTGGATATGTTTGGAGATATTTGGATTCGAACGCGTAAGATAATGATTTGAGATCCTATTGCTTGAAGACCGGAGAAACAAATTGATATAATACGCCACCTACAGGCTATCGTAGGTGGCGTTCATTAACCTTTTGATTCAGGTTGTCTTTTAGACCTTGATTTCCATTCCATTTCTGAATGTTACCCGGATGTCTTCCTTGCTGTAAACTGTGATAAAATCAACGAGGCTCTGGAACTGGGTGGCGTCGAACTCTGTCACGAGACTCTTCTTTTTCTCATGCGTATCGAGAAATTGCCGGATAGATGAACTATGCAGTCCATGATATTCTTTGAATTCTGTGATATCTTCCGCTGTAATGGAATCATGGTCGAAAACAAGAGCATCATCGGTGTCCTGGGCAAAGATATCATGGAAGACAGTTTTCATTTCCTCAGCGCTGTTTGAGATACCTGGACAGCAGGTCAACATTTGTCGTGGCCCGCTCGTACTTCCTGTTGAAGATGGCGTACAGAAAGATGCCGCCTTTCAGGACAAAATGGCCGGCATACGGAGATACCGAGATCCGACAATTCAGGGCGTTTTGCCCTGGATCTGATTATTCCGGGCGATCAGCCCATGCGCTGAAGCGCGTTCAGCGCACGGGAATCGCCGTTTAGCAAAGTCCGGCCGCAGTTCAACCCAGGCCGTCAGGCATGGGATAAGTACTGCCGCATGTTTACGTCGCCGGTTTCCACCCAGGTGGTGTTGTGTGCGAAGCGCTCCACGATAGATTCGGCATAGGTTCCGCCGCGAAGGCGCTTCACCCAGTCCTCGCGCTTGTAAAGCGTGCAGAAGATCGTGGATGTGCTGTCAAAGCGGCGCTCTGTCAGTTCCAAAAGGAATTCGACATCTGCCTTGGACAGTTCCGGCATGAGCCATTCATCCAGGACGAGCACCTTGAAAGCTGCATACTTGTTCAACACTTTGTTCTTGCCGCCGGGAAGCACCGACTTCTCAGCGTATTCTTCCAGGAGATCCGGGAGCCGGATGTATCTGGTCTTATGCTGATTTCGACAGGCTTCTTTTGCCATTGCACAGCCAAGGAAGGTCTTGCCGGAGCTGGGATATCCCTGGAATACGATGCTTCGGCAGTCGTCGACGAACCGACAGCTAGCCAGATCGGCGATAATGCCTCGGTTGAGGGGACGCTTGTCGATATACAGGATGTCATGGATATCGGCTTTCGGAAGGCGGAATTTCGCGTTCTTGATCAGCCTCCGTACCTTGTCGTTGTATTTCCTCTGATAGACACCGTCTGTCAGCAGCTGGAAACGGTCGTCAAACGGAAGTGCCAGCGTCTGCGGATCCTGCTGTTGTATTTCGAGTTCCTCTATGAATTCGCCGATATTCAGAACACGGAGCTTTCTTCTGGTCTCATCATTCAGCATCAGGATCGCCTCCCTTCCGGTAGTAGTCGCTGCCGCGCAGATAACCCATGGAGGAGTCGTCGGTGGAGGATTCGGATTCCAGCTGCTCTTTGTAAGTGATGTCTTGATTCGCCGTCAGGATTGCTTTAAGGTGATGGTAACGGGGCACCTTAATCCCTCTGCTGATGGCAAGCTCACAGGCGGTTTCCAGACGGGCATCTGTATACGTCCTGCTGAGACGGAGAACGGCGAGACAGGGATTATAGCCCTGTTCTTTTATGCTGACACTGCCGAAGATCCGGTCGATGACCTGCCGGGTATATTTCCCAACTGAACTCGCCCAGTTCCGGATCCGTTCGTCATCCCACTGGACGATGTTCCGGAATGCCGGCGGCATGTCTTCCGGGTGTGTGGAGTACTTGTTCTTCATATAGTTCGGAAAACGGTTGTGTGTTGTCAGACGCTCGCCTTTGTAATAGATCTCCACGAAGCGGTCTGTGATCTTCAGGTCAACCTTCTTTTTCACGTACTGATACGGACAGGAATACCGATTCTTCTTGTACACGACATGGAAGTCGAGGTTGACAGCCCTGCCATAGACCCACTCGGCAATCTCATAAGGGACATCTGGAAGCGGGCGGAGGAATTCCTTTTCTTCCTGAAGCACCTCATAACGGCTGCCTTCGCGCTTCTGGAAAGCCTCATGGTTGAACTTATAGAGCTTGTCTGCAACTCCTTTCCCGAGTTCCGCGAAGGAGTAGTACACGTCATTCCTGCACCGGGCGATGATGGCGGTGGCGATCTTACCGACAGTGCCTTCTACAGAAGGCTTCTGCTTCGGCTTTCTGACACCAGCGGGCATGATCGCCGTCATGTAATGTGAACCCAGGGCCGCATAATCATCAGTCAGGATGATCTCTCCTTCCTTGGGATGAGATACGACACCGGTCTTAAGGTTGTCGCACACGGTCCGTACCGGAGCGCCGCCAAAGTATTCATACATGCGGATATGACACCGGATAAAGGTGTCCATCTTCATGTCCAGGCACGGCTCAACGTAAGAATACTGGCTGTAGGGGAGCGTTCCGACGAACAGGTAGACCGTGATCAGTTCGCCGGTGTTCATGTCCACGTAGTGCATAGTCGGACCGGACCAGTCGACTTCCGCTCGCTCTCCGGGCTTGTGTTCGAGATGGTTGGTGAGGCGGTTTGCGACGGTGAATTCGGCATACCCTTCGTTGAACTTTGTCTTGCCCATGGGGATCTCGCCGTTACGTTCGCAGCGTTCGATGTATTCCTCATGGAGAAGCTTGAGGGTGACACCTACGCGTTTCAGTTCCTGATGTACATGCTCGTAGTCAGGATCACCGTACATGGTCTCGTTCGCGAACTTTTCCGGATAGAAGATGCGATAGACCTCTGTTTCCTCAAGGGCGCGGACATCGTCGTAACGAATGCCCTTCTCGTCAGCGATGTTGAAGACTTCACTGACGGAATGCCTTGAGATGTGTCTGGTGGATGCGATCGTACTTCGTGACAATCCGGCATCCCGAAGCTCCATGATGAGCTTCACGTTGATTTTTCTGGCCATTCTTCTGGCCTCCCTTCGTTAGATTTGGAGCGATACTCCTGGTGTAATTCTAACGAAGGAAAAAGCAAAAAGAACAAGAGTTAACAGGTGTGCTGACCGGCGGCCAGCATGGGCTGAACCGCGGATCGTATCAAATGGGCTGAAGCGCGGTCAGGCTGCGCTGAACTGCGGCCGGGGTGGGCCGGAGGCCCGGAATAATCACTGGATCTACAGCTACTGGGTTTGAGCAGGCGGCAGCTACGGGTAAAGGCTCCGCTGCAAGAAAATATTCCGAATAAATGGATAGATGAAAAAAATAGACCAAAGAACAACGATCAGGGAAAACGGAATTCCTTTTGCCCTTACACTGGATGTACCAAACAAAACGACCGCTGCCGCAATCGAAGAGGGAAGGCGTATTGCTTACGACAGTAGTGTGAAAGGTTATAGCAATATGGACGATCTTAAGTCGGCACTGGAAGAATGAAGTACGAAGTAAAGTTTACAAATCAGTTTAAGAAGGATCTGAAACTGGCGAAAAAATAGAACAAGAATATGGAGAAGCGGACTTATTGTAGGAGGAGGAATAAATGACTGACGAACAGTACGCACAGGCTGAGTCCTTCTGGACTCGAAAAGATGAAACCGAAAAGAAGCTGGATGATGATGCTCTGTATAGCTGGATAGACGAGTTCTTATCGTCCCATAAGGTTCTTGCCCTGGCAACTGCCGCGAAGGATTGTATTCGCTGCACGCCGCTTGAGTACAGTTGGTATGCGGGAGCACTTTGGATCTTCACCGAAGGCGGGCTCAAGTTCAAAGCTTTGAAGGAGAATAAGCGTATCGCGGCAGCGGTCTTCGAGACGGGCGCGTCCTTTGGCGGACTTAGGTCACTGCAGATCGAAGGAACAGCGGAGCTTGTCGGGCTGTTCTCCGATGAATATAAGAATGCCGCGGAGTTCAGAAAGATACCGATGGAAACATTGAAGAAACTCGAAGAGCCTATGTGGCTTTTGAAGATCATACCAACAGAGATCACCTGCCTGAATTCAGATTTCAAGAAAGACGGATTTGGCAGCAGGCAGATATGGAAGAGGTGTCATTCATGAATGAGTATAAACCGCCATTTCACATGACGGATAAGACAACCAATCTTGTGGGAGATATCAGCGAGCAGATCGGCAGGATCAAAGTGCTATCGCATGGCAATCTGAATCCGGCATTAGCACAAGGAGTTATCGAAATGACAATTCCCGACAAGCCTAACAGCCGAAATCAGAGGTACAGGAGAAAGCAACTTGATCGGTGACCGACCAAGATAAGCGACCAAGATGCCGACCAAGTTAACGGCATACTGGGCCTAGAACTTGAATAGCTCCTTAGAGGGCATGAATCCTGAGTGGGATTTTGGAAATATGACAGAAACGGGTAGTATGAAAATATTTTCACAGTATAAAGGTTTGGGAAGAGGGAACTTCATCCTTTTCGTTGGAAAGATCGTAACGAATCTTGGCGCAATGATATGGCCAATGATGACATTGATACTAAATAGGAAGCTGGGACTTGATGCAACGCAGACAGCACTGTTTTTTATAATAACCGGATTTATGTTTTTACCTGCAAATATATGGGGCGGACAGCTTGCAGACAGATTCAGTAAAAAAAAGATAATCATATTGTGTGACGTCGTTTCGATTGTATCGTTTGTAATAAGCGGTTTTCTCCCACTCACTTTGTATACGCTATGTGTGACCCTGACAGGTGCTTTTTTTCAGACACTGGAAGGACCTGTATATCAGGCTATGGTGGCAGATATCACTCCATCAGATAAAAGAGAACAAGCATTTTCACTGCTTTACATGGGCGGGAACATTGGACTGATACTGTCGCCAACCATTGCAGGAATACTTTTTAATCATTATCTCTGGCTCTGCTTTGTAATAAGTGGAGTGTCTATATCGGTATCAACAGTCCTGATCGCTTTCTTTATAAAGGATACAACGGAACGAATAAGAAAAGAATCCAGGGAAGAGGTTAAGGGACAGGATGGGAATATTTTAAGGGTTGTAAAAAACAGTGCAACTCTGATTCTTTTTCTGATTGCCATGAGTTTTTATCAGGGGGCTTATTCCCAATTCAGTTATCTGATGCCGCTTGATATCTCAAAGGCATATCCTGAGAATGGATCCATTATTTATGGAACAGTGACCAGCCTGAACTGTATCATTGTAGTGGTACTTACACCTGTAATAACAATGGCTATGGAAAAAGTGGCTATGACAAAGAAATATCTGCTTGGAATCATCCTGCAGGCATTGAGCTTTGGAGCATTTGCGCTTTCATTTGGAGTGATTGCGGGATATTATGTCTCAATAACACTTTTTACGCTGGGAGAGATACTGACGACGATCGTAACGGGGGCATTTCTTGCGGACAGGGTTTCAGCAAATTTTAGAGGAAGAATATATGGCATAACCAGCTTTTCAGCAGCTTTTATGACGGGGATCGTGGAGTGGAACAGCGGATGGCTGTTTGATCATTATGGTTCTGCACCGGCATGGATTTTTTCTGTTGCAATGACGATGATCGCTGTGATTGCTTCGTTTGTTCTGGTGTTTACTGATAAGAGAGAGTACGGTGAGTTGTACAAGTGATTGCTGCAGGTCCATACACTGGTGAGCCATTTCTGCGGCACCCGTCTTTTCCAAAGGAGAGGCGGGTGCCGATTTTTGAAGATAGGAAACCTGGTCAGGTATGACAGTGTATGAAATTCGGTCAAGTGCAGTTAGTTCTCTATTTCGATATCACCGGACTGTGTCCGTATTTTCAGAACCTTTTGACCGCTGCCGATGGTGATCTGGTTTTCGGCTCCGTTCGTCGTGCTGTATGAGGTGTCTCCGATGGTGATATCACCGGATGAGGTCGAGGGATATATCGTGTAGTTTTTTATGCTGTCATCCAAATTGACAATAAGGTCTCCGTTTTCACTGCTCAGGTCTGACTGCTCAAAGCTTACGTGTTCCATACCGATATTTCCGTTGTCTGTGGAGGCTTTCAGGACGGAGCCATGACACTTTTCCAGCGAGAGATCTCCGTTTTCACTTGTCAGTGTCAGACTTTTTACCGTGATCGTATCGTTCGGCTCGATACAAATATCACCATTGCTGGTGTCCAGGGAAACATCCTGCAGCGCTTTCAGATCGGACGGAACAGTAACCGTCAGTATTCCGCCGGTTCTGTCGGATCTGTTTCCGCTGTTGCGGACAGTCAGGATGCCGTCTGCCGTTTCGGCGGTGGGAACGGCATCTTTCGGACCTGTATAGGTCATTTTATATTCTGTCCCTGTTTCAATCTGAATGTCATCATTCTGCAGACGGATCTGAAGTCCGGTGAAGGATTCCAGTTTTTTTGTTGTCTCCGTGTTGTTTTTCCCCTGGAAGTAAAAAGAAAAGTTATGATCTGAATGTGAAAAGACAGGTTTCCCCACATGCCACAGCGTTCCCAGGATGATTGCAGCTGCGGTGGCCAGTGACATCAGGATCAGGTAGATGTTTCGTTTCTTCATGATCGATCCTCCTCTTTTCTTGTTCCGAAAATGGCTTTTATCAAGGAGTCGGCGACGGCGGCCAGCGGCCAGATGATCCAGGTGATGTACCAGGCGAAGGACAGAAAGCTCCAGATCAGATACACGCATGTTACCGTCGGCCAGAAAACAGACATGATGATGCGCACGGTTTTGTTTTCATAGTAGTTTTCTCCATTGTTCCGGCTGTAATATTCGGAGGAACAGGAGCTGTTGTTCAGATTCAAAAGAGTGCGGTAACCGTCCTCACGGGAGGAGCTGACGGTCAGAATCAGAACGCCCAGACCGACCATAAAAAGCAGGATGTCAACACCCAGTCCCACAAACACACTCTGACCTGTCAGCATAGACAGAACAATCAGCGGAATGTAGCTGGTGCAGAAAAGCAGAATGGCAATCGTCCGCTGAAGAATGGACGTATCGTGCGTGCTGCGTCTCAAGTCATTGATCATCCCGGCAGTACCGTAATCAATGCTGCAGGGCTCCTTTTTCAGAAAATTCCATTTGTTCATCTGCAGGCTGCTGTAGGTATGAAATGCCACGCAGGCCGCGATGGAGATGAACAGAAAAAGCAGTCCGGATACAATGGTTTTCTGTGAACCGTTTTCCAGTGAACCGGCCAGAATGATTCCGCAGGAACAGATGATGGCGAAAAAGGTTCCAAGCCCGTGAAACAGGCCATAACGGGCCTTATCATCAAGATAGCTCTGTGCCTCCTGAAGTGTTACCTGACGTCCGGCGGTGAAGTTTCCGGATTCATGATTCAGGATACTGCTGATGCCGAGAACGTCGCCAAGTTCATCCAGATTTCCGAATTCTGATATCACCTGCGCAACGGCTTCATTCTCCGATTGTCCCTCGTTGACCAGCTCAGTATATTTGTCCTCCATCATCTGGCCCAGCTCACACTTTGCCTTGATGACGTCCGGCGTATTCGGCAGCTTTGCAAACATCGATTCCAGATAACTGCGTATGGTGTTCATGGATTCTCCTCCCTGATAAATTTCTCTACAACAGTTTTCGTCAGGACCCATTCCTCGCATTTTTCACGATAGTAGCGGCGTCCGGATTCCGTGATCCGGTAATAGGTGCGCCGTTTGCCGTTTTCTGCAAATTCCGGAAATGACTCAATGCAGCCTGCTTTTTCAAGACGGGTGAATGCCGAGTAGAGGGTGGTTTCCTTTATGATATAAGCATCTTCTGTCATCAGCCGGATTCTTCTGGATATTTCATATCCGTAAGACGGACCGTCCAGCAGCAGGCACAGTATGATTGTGTCATTGCATCCGCGGATGACATCACTGCTGATTCCCATGGCATCTCCTTTCTGTCAGGTCTTGGATTATTCGCCTGTCGTACTACGACTAACATACTATGACAGACGAAGTATATCTGACAAACTGAATGTACTACGACAGCCGAAGTATGTCAAGAGAAAGAATCGGCCATCTTTGTCAAAATACGAGCTGTACCAGCAGCATATATACAACGGTTCCGCCCGCGATGGACAGAAGCATATTCTTTTTCCACAGGTGAAGCCCTGCCGTGACCGCGATGGCAAGCAATTCCGGAAGGCCGTGGGTTCCGGAGAGGATGGAAACATTCTTCAGGCAGTAGACAACAAGCATGCCAAACACAGCGCATGGCAGGGCTTTTCCCAGATACACGATGTATTTCGGGGTCGGTTTCTTCGAAGAAAAAATCAGGAACGGGAGAAACCTTGTCAGCATCGTACCAAGGACACAGATGGCGATTGTGATGATCTGCTGGGGAATGGTCATTGGACTCATTGTATCTCTACCTCCTGATAGGATTGTTCGATGGGTTTTCTGAAGATGGTCAGAAGAATCAGGATTGCCACCATTGCCGGGACCATGAAGGATTTGGAACCGAACAGGACCAGGCAGGCGGCGGTTGCACCGATACCGATCAGACCGGTGTATTTTTTCTTCTCTTTCATCCACTGGTTCATGAAGATCGTTACAAACATGGCGGTCATCACAAAGTCCAGTCCTTTTGTGTTGAATTTCAGAAAGGATCCGATGAGGCCGCCGACGACAGCACCGGAAACCCAGTAGAGCTGATCCAGCAGCGTGACAAAAAACATGAACCAGCCTCGGTCAACCCCCTCCGGAATGTCCGCCGAATAGTTGATCGAGAAGGTCTCATCGCACATGCCGAAGATCAGATAGAATTTTTTCCACCCCATGCCTCGATAACGATCCAGCATGGCAATTCCGTAGAAAAGATGTCTCGACTGCACCAGAAGTGTCACGGCAAGGGTCGACAGAGGGGCGAAAGGGGACATCAGCATCGTCACGACAATAAATTCGAGAGAGCCGCCATAGATCAGCAGGCTCATCAACATGGGGTAGATGAAAGAAAAGCCGTTGACGTTCATCAGAATTCCATAGGCAAGCGCGAGAAACCAGAACCCGGCGAAAATGGGGATGGTATATGGAAATGCGGCTTTCAAGGCTTTGGTTTTCATAAAGATCTCCTTATGGTGATTGCAGATCATTGTCTGTAAAGAAAGAGTATAGCACTGAAAACATTCAAAACAACAGGATGAATGATCTGGCACCTCGCTGCGGCGGGGGTGCTTTTCTTTGCCAGGACTGCCTGCGTGATGTATCATAGAGACTGAAAGGATTTGTTTTTTGAGAAATGGAGCAGTGCATGCCAGTTGAGAATCAGACGAATAGACGGGTGCCGAGGCGGATTGCGCAGGCAGTAATTGGGTCCTTGAAGGGTGGCGTCGTTCCCCGGGTCGGTCTGCCTTATATCACGGTTGGACGGAAGGCGGAGATTGACGCGCTGCTCTCGGATGTGGATGTGATTTCGGAGGGCGGGGCGTCTTTCCGGTTTATTGTCGGACGCTACGGAAGCGGAAAGAGCTTCCTGCTGCAGACGATCCGGAATTACGTCATGGACAGAAACTTTGTGGTGATGGACGCGGATCTGTCCCCGGAGCGGAAACTGACCGGGACGAAGGGGCAGGGGCTGGCTACATACCGTGAGCTGATCGGGAATCTGGCAACCAGGACGAAGCCGGAGGGCGGTGCTCTGTCACTGGTGCTGGACAGGTGGATTTCGGGTATCCAGATGCAGGTGCAGTCGGAAATGAGCAAAGCAGCTTCCTCTGTCCAGCCGGTGCCGGGAACCATGCAAGGCACGTTTTCCGCCGGCTCGCCAGCATTCAGCGGGCGCGTGGCGGAGAAAATCCGTCTGGTGGTGAATTCAATCAGCGGGATGGTTCACGGGTTTGATTTCGCAAGACTGCTGACGCTGTACTTTGAGGCAGAGCAAAGCGGCGATGACGCACAGAAGGCGAAGGTTCTCAAGTGGTTCCGGGGAGAGTATCCGACGCGGACGGAGGCCAGACAGGATCTGGGGGTGAATGTCATCATCACGGACGAGGACTGGTACGATTACCTGAAACTGTTCGCGTTCTTCTTCCGGCAGGCTGGATACCAGGGACTGATGGTCTTTGTCGATGAGCTGGTCAACATCTACAAGATCCCGAATTCGGTCGCACGCAACAACAATTATGAGAAGATTCTGACGATGTACAATGATGCGCTCCAGGGAAAGGCGCACTATATCGGGATGCTGATGTCCGGCACGCCTCAGTGCATCGAGGATACGCGCCGCGGTGTCTACAGCTATGAGGCACTCCGCTCCCGTCTCCAGGAGGGCAGGTTCTCGGTGGAGGGGACCCGGGATATGATGGCGCCGGTCATCCGTCTGGAGCCGCTTTCCCCGGAGGAAATGCTTGTCCTGACGGAGAAGCTGACAGATATGCATGCGGGGCTTTACGGATATGAATGCCGCATCAGGCAGGAGGAGCGGGTGCAGTTTATCCAGATGGAGTACAGCCGGGTCGGAGCGGATTCGCACATCACGCCCCGGGAGATCATCCGGGATTTCATCGAGCTTCTGGATATCCTGTACCAGCACCCGGAGAAGACAGCCGGGGAGCTGCTGAATGGCCAGGTTCTTGGGGATATGTCAGCGGGTACCTCGCAGTTTATGAAGACAGACGCACACACGGCCGGCAGAAGCGCCGGGGACAGTTCATTCGCCGGGCCGGAGAAGGCCGGCAGAGATGATGAGAACGAGCTGACCACATTTACGCTGTAAGGACAGGCTATGGATATCTTTGACCGCTATGCACCGTTCATACAGGATTTTATCTATGAGAATCGATGGGAGAATCTGCGGGCGATCCAGGTTGCGGCAGGGGAAGCCATCTTCAACACTGACCAGAATGTCCTGCTCTGTGCTTCGACGGCATCCGGAAAGACGGAGGCGGCATTCTTCCCGATTCTAACGCTGTTTTCGGAGGATGAGCCAAGATCGGTGGGCTGCATCTACGTCGCACCCCTCAAGGCGCTGATCAATGATCAGTTTCTGAGACTGAACGATCTGTGCCGGGATGCACAGATCCCGGTCTGGCACTGGCATGGAGATGTGCCGGCTTCGGAGAAGAAACGCCTGATGAAAAAGCCATCCGGGATTCTACAGATCACGCCGGAGTCACTGGAGGCGCTTCTGATGCACAAGCATGCGGATATACCGAGTCTGTTCGGTGATCTGCGGTTTGTTGTGATCGATGAAATTCATTCCATGCTGCGGGGAGACCGCGGGGGGCAGACCCTGTGCCTGATTGAACGGCTTTCACGCCTTGCAGGCGTCCGGCCGCGGCGGATCGGGCTGTCAGCGACCATCGGCGATACGAAAAAAGCCGGAGCATTTCTGTCCGCCGGTTCCGGAAGGGGCTGCGTGATCCCGAGGATCGAGGCAAAAGGGGTGCAGTGGCGGCTGTCGATGGAACACTTTTATAACAGCACTCCGCAGGCAGACGAGGCATGGTATGTCGGAACCGACACCCTGATTCCTGGAACCGCACAGACAACAAGTCCGGCAGCCGCACGGTCAGGCGGCCAGGGGCAGATCAGTCCGGCTGCCGCACTGTCAGGTGGCCAGGGGCAGATCAGTCCGGCAGCCGCACGGTCAGGCTCCCAGGGACAGGACACAGCTGCATCACACCTGGGTGCTATAAAGAAAGAACCGGAGCCGACGATCCTGGCGCCGCCCGGTGAACCAACAGACAAAGCGCCATATGCGGCGAATCCGGGCTGTGGGTATATCTTCGAGCACACACGGGGCAAAAAGTGCCTGGTCTTCACAAATTCGCGCGAGGAGTGCGAGGCTGTCACGTCAACGCTTCGCCAGTACTGCGAGAAAAATCACGAACCGGACCGTTTCCTGATCCACCATGGAAACCTCGCGACCTCCTTCCGCCAGAGCGCGGAGGAGCAGATGAAGGATGACGACAACCGTATGACGATTTGTACAACCTCGACGCTGGAGCTCGGGATTGACATCGGCCGACTGGAGCGCGCTTTTCAGGTAGAGGCACCCTTCACGGTATCGTCATTTCTGCAGCGGATGGGCCGGACGGGCAGGCGTGGGGAGCCCTGCGAGATGTGGTTTGTCATGCGCGAGGAGCATGCGGAGCCCCGTGACCTGTTTCCGGACACGATTCCCTGGTCCCTGATTCAGGGGATTGCGCTGGTGCAGCTGTATCTGGAGGAGCGCTGGGTCGAGCCGCCGAGAGACGGGCGGCTGCCCTACAGCCTGCTTTATCACCAGACGATGTCGACGCTTGCCTCCTGCGGGGAAATGACACCGCAGGAGCTTGCCTCCCGTGTCCTGACACTGGCGTATTTCCACAATATCACAGCCGGAGACTACAAAGTGCTGCTGCATCATCTGCTGGAGACAGACCAGATCCAGTGGACAGAGGAGGGCGGGCTGATTGTCGGGCTGGCCGGAGAACGGATCACAAATTCGTTCAAGTTCTACGCTGTATTTCAGGAGAACGAGGAGTACAGCGTCCGCTGCGAGTCAGAGGAGATCGGAACCATCGTGAAGCCGCCGCCAGTAGGGGAGCGGATCGCGATTGCAGGGCATGTGTGGGTCTGCGAGGAGGTTGACCGGGTGCACCACCAGGTCTATGTCCACATGATAAGGGGCAGCGTGCCGGCTTATTTTGGGGATGAGCCGGGAGATATCCACACAAGGATTCTGGAGCGGATGGCGCAGGTGCTGTGCGAGAACAAAACCTATCCTTATCTGAGACCGCACGCGAAGGCCCGTCTGCTCACAGCCAGAAGGGCGGCAGTGGCCTCCGGGATGAATGACAGGCCGCTGATCTGTCTCGGTGAGCGGATGTACTGCCTGTTTCCGTGGCTTGGAAGCTATGCATTTCTGGCGCTGGAGCGGCTGCTGCGGCTCCGGTGTGCCGACAGGCTCGGGCTGAAGGGGTTCAATTCTGTCAGACCGTATTTTATTCAGTTTACGCTCGGGGTCAGCGAAGCGGAGTTCTTCCGGATTCTGGGGGAGGAGGCAGAAAAGCCATTTGACCCGATGGAGCTGCTTTATCCGAAGGAGGTACCAGTCTTTGACAAGTATGACGACCTGCTTCCGGAGGAACTTGTCCGGAAGGGCTTTGCATATGGAGTTCTGGACATCGAAGGCATGAAGAAGCGGGTCCGCGGATGGGCAGACCGATACGGACAAGAAGCCTGAGCAGATGAAGTCCGATTCTGTGAGGGCGTAAGAAGATATGAGGGAAACAAGATGGAAAGGAGATGCATGACATGATTGATTATTCAGAAGGGTCCGGGAAACTTTATCACATCCAGGTGGCGCCGGGAGAGGTCGGGAAGTATGTCATTCTACCCGGGGATCCGAAACGGTGCGAGAAGATCGCGCGTCACTTTGACGACGCGAAGCTGATTGCGGACAACCGTGAATTCACGACCTACACAGGGACGCTCGGCGGGGTGAAGGTTTCTGTCACATCGACCGGAATCGGAGGCCCTTCCGCCGCGATTGCGATGGAAGAGCTGAAGCGGTGCGGCGCGGATACCTTTATCCGGGTCGGAACCTGCGGAGGCATGGCACTGGATGTCAAAGGCGGAGACCTGGTCATCGCGACCGGCGCGATCCGTGCGGAGGGAACCGGCCGGGAGTATGCGCCAATCGAGTTCCCGGCGGTGGCAGACTTCGATGTTGTCTGCGCCCTGACACAGGCGGCACAGAAGCTGGGCAGGCACTATCACACGGGGGTTGTTCAGTGCAAGGATTCCTTCTACGGTCAGCATGAGCCGGAGGCGAAGCCAGTGGGCTATGACCTGATCAATAAGTGGAATGCCTGGCTGAAACTCGGGACCCTGGCCTCGGAAATGGAGTCAGCGGCACTCTTTGTCGTGGCGTCTGCGCTCCATGTCCGGGTCGGGACGGTGCTGCTCGCGATCGCGAATCAGGAGCGCGCAAAGGCAGGACTGGACAATGAGCAGGTCCACGACACCGAGGGAGCGATCGACACGGCCATTGAAGCGATCCGGATTCTGATTGCACGTGACAATGCCTGATGGGAGAGGCTGACGTTGACCGGAAGGCTGTTTGAGTGTAACCATCGCAATGAAGGGCATGGCAGGCGTTAAGGCGGTCCGTGCAGGGGGCCATCGCGCAGGACATGTCCGCGTGATGTGACAGGAGGAAGAAACATGACAGAGCAGGAGATCCGGGAGATCTGCAGGCTGGCGGTCCGCATGCGGGAGCGGGCGTATACGCCCTATTCGCATTTCCGGGTCGGAGCGGCGCTGCTTGGAGTGAGCGGGCAGGTCTACACGGGCTGCAACATCGAGAACGCATCTTATCCGGTTTCGGTCTGTGCGGAGCGGACAGCGCTTTTCAAGGCAGTCTCAGAGGGGGAACATGAATTTCAGGCACTTGCCATCGCCGGCGGACCGGAGGGCGGAGCGCTTCAGTACTGTGCACCCTGCGGTGTCTGCAGGCAGGCGTTTCAGGAATTCTGCCCGCCGCATTTCCCGATCTATCTGGCAAAGTCCGAGACAGACTTTCGCCGGTATGAACTTCAGGAGTTGCTGCCGGAAGCGTTTGGAGGCGGCAACCTGAGGGCGCCTTCCGGGAGGGCGGAACAATTCAGGAAAGGTGAGATATGACATCAGATCTGGGACGATACTATGTCCAGCACTATTTCAACCTGGCAAATTTCGGGAAGTATCTGATTGTGGCAATCATCGGCCTTGCGGCCGTCATGGCCGTCATGCTGACGATTGCCTGGCAGCAGAGACAGGCGACCGAGAGAAGCATCCGGGAACATTTTTCGTATGACCGGGAGGCGTACGCGCATGACGCCCGCTACCGGGAGGCGGTCAACAGCCGCATCTACAGCCGGAGACGGGCAGCTGCTCACAGGGGGATCAGCATCATCGAGAGCTTCTACGAGCTCGTGTTCTCAAGCACATCGATCCTGCTGTTCCTGAGTCTCTACAACATTGTGGACTGGCATATGCCGCAGGTCTGGGCAGTCTGGGATAAATACAAGGATCTGATCCTTGTCATTTTCCTGATGTTTTCGGTGCTCTTCGCAAACATCCTTGACCGCTTCCTTGTGCAGCTCCCGCACCTGTCGGATGAAGACAAGGGAGCCCTGAGGCTGGTCAGCAACCTCTATATTATCCTGATTTTGCTCTACATCAAGTTCATCTATGAGGATGCCAACTATGACTCGATGATCATTTACTTCATCAGTCTGTCGCTGGGCCGGTTCATCTACTTTGACTTTTCATGGCAGGATTTTACTAAAACGCTCTCCGGCGTGCTGTCAAAGCTTCCAGTCATGCTGCTCCTTCTGGCCTACTCGGCGTTCATGTGCTGGTACGGATTCAAGGTGGATTTTCTGCTGACTTCAAATGGCGTGCTTGTAAGCACCCTGATTGCGCATCTTTTCATGGATCTCTCGATTTTCATCCTCGAGAAAATGCAGCTGCTGAAGCTGTTTCTCTGAGCTGCAAAGCGCGGCCCGCCATGCCTTGTGTGGTTGCCGCAGGTTGTCTTCGATGATAAGATAGGGGCAGGATACACCGTGGGATGAGGGGTCCGCGGGAGACAGCTGATAAGGGGAAGATGGCATGAAGGGGAAGAGATGGACGCTGCTTGTTGCGGCATGCGCGGCGGGTACGGCACTTCTGGCATATCCGGCATCGGCAGTGGCGGTGAAGTGGGAAGATCTGACGAATGCGCAGCAGAAGGCGGCTTATCAGAGTCTTGAATCTGAGAATGAGAGTCTGCGCGCGCAGCTGAAGGAGCTGCAGGCGCAGACAGATACAGGAAGCGGCGCAGATAACGGCGGGACGCCAGCGGACGGCGGAACATCTGCCGGCAGCGCAGAAAGCGCACAGACGCAGCGAAAGGACACAGCCACATTTCTGAAGGATATTGCGGCTTCATTTGAAAAGCGACAGGCGGAGGCCGGAACCTGCAGCGCAGATCAGATCGCTCAGATGTCCGCAGCAGATTTGTGGGCATACCGCTTCAGGTGCGCGGAGGCGGAGCGGGATTTTTATGAGGCGTACAAGGGGGTACAGCTGGGGAGCCTGAATCTTCAGTATCTTTGCGACGAGTATCGTGCGGGGCTTGGAAAGCAGTACAAGGCAGAGACAACCTGGAAAGATACGCAGGATGCGGACAAGACCAGTCAGCTGTATTCGGCAGGCTATTACAACCGCGCCTATGCGCTGGTGGAGCTTCACGACTACTACAGTCTGGAGCTGCCGGACGGCTACCAGGACCTGAAGGATGCCGTCGACAAGATGAATGCTGCCGCAGGCGCGGAGACAAAGAACGCTTCGGCAGACAGCACAACGGTGAAGAAGGTGCAGGAACTTCTGAATGCACTGGGATTCTTATGCGGGACACCGGATGGGATCTGCGGACGTCAGACGGTAAGCTGCATCGAGCGGTTTCAGACCATGTACGGGTTTGAGCCGGCGGACGGTTTGATCGACGACGAGCTGCTGAGTCAGATGCAGGAGATGCTGAACCGGCAGGGCGCGTGAGTGGGATATGAAAGACTGTTTCGGAAGAGAGATAGACTACCTGCGGATCTCGATTACAGATCGCTGCAATCTGAGATGCAGGTACTGTATGCCGGACGGCATGTCCGGCAAGGTGTGTCATGAGGATGTCCTGCGGTACGAGGAGTTTCTCCGGATTGTGCGTGCGGCATCGCGGCTGGGAATCCGGCATCTGAAGGTAACAGGCGGAGAACCGCTGGTGCGGCGGGGGTGTTCGGCGTTCATCGGCGCGCTGAAGGCGGTCGAGGGCATCCAGACGGTGACGCTGACGACAAACGGGCTCCTTCTGAGAGAGAATCTGGATGCGCTTGTGCAGGCGGGCGTGGACGGGATCAACGTGAGTCTTGACACGACAGATCCGCAGCAGTACCGGCTGATCACCGGGGACAGCGGGACAGGCGGCGTAGAGGAGGTTTCCGCGGCGGTCTTTGCGGCGGCGGAGCGGGGAATCCGGGTCAAGGTGAATGCCGTGACGATGCCCGGGACAGATGTTCTCAGCCTGATCTCATATGCAAGGGAGCATCCGGTGGATGTGCGTTTTATAGAAATGATGCCGATCGGGTACGGCCGCCTGTTTCCGGATTCGGATAACCGAAGGCTGCTGGCCCGGCTCGCAGAGGTGTTCCCGGATATGGAGCCTGAGAGTGAAGCCGCACTGGAGCTGCTTCTGGAAGCTGTGGGAAGGAAGAGGGCTTTTTCTTTTGCAGAGCGTCATTCTCAGGAAAGAATAACGAAGAAGCACGGGGAAGGACCGGCAGTGTACTTCCGCATCCCGGGGTATCAGGGCAGCGTCGGCTTTATCAGCGCGGTGCACGGGAAGTTCTGTTCCTCCTGCAACCGGATCCGGCTGACGTCGACCGGGTTTCTGAAAACCTGCCTCTGCTACGATCAGGGCGCAGACCTCCGGGCAGTGCTGAGGGAGATGACGCCGGACGGAGGACCCTCGCCCGAGGCAGACGGCCGCGGGCAGGCGGGACGGACCCTTGGCTGCGCGGAACCCGACAGGGATCTGCGGCTGGAGGAGGTCATGCGGGCAGCGATTCTGAACAAGCCGGCCGCCCACTGTTTTGAGACGCCTGACCAGATGACGGAGCATCATGAAATGAGCCAGATTGGAGGATAACCAGACATGGAGGGAACGGTAAAGGCGGTCTGCACCAGCAGCGTGAAGGGCGTCCGGAAGGAGCCGGTGAAGGAGGCACATCTGATTGAGGACTATGGCATCGAGAAGGATGCCCATGCCGGCAGATGGCACAGGCAGGTCAGCCTGCTTTCCTGGGAAAAGGTTCAGGAGTTCAACAGGAGCGGAGCAGGCGTGAGCGACGGGGACTTCGGGGAGAACTTGCTTGTGTCCGGGATCAACTTCAGGAGTCTTCCAGTCGGGACGCGTTTCCTGATCTGTCCGGCTGAGAAGGCTGTCCATGCGGCAGCAGACAGCCTGACGGAGGAGTCTGTGCAGGAAGGCGGGAACGATTCGTCTGAAAAGGCTGTCCATGCGGACCGCATGGAAAACGGGGAAGCTTCCGGAACCGCTCTCCTCGAGCTGACACAGATTGGAAAGGCCTGCCATCACTCCTGCGAGATCAGGAAGCGTGTCGGGGTCTGCATCATGCCGACAGACGGGGTGTTTGCAAAGGTTGTCCGGGGCGGAACGGTGAGGCCGGGAGACCGTGTCCGGGTCCTTCCGCCCGACCCGGACAGACCTTATACAGCGGCGGTGATCACGCTGAGCGATCGCGCCTCCTCCGGCGTCTACGAAGACAGAAGCGGCCCGAAGGCGGCTGAAGTACTGAAGGCAGCAGGCTATGATGTGGTCGAGACGATTCTGCTTCCGGATGACCAGAGCAGGCTTGAGCGGGAGCTCGAGCGGCTCGCCGACCAGAGGCAGGTCAGCCTGGTACTGACGACAGGGGGAACCGGGTTCTCGGAGCGGGACCGCACGCCGGAGGCAACGATGGCGGTTGCGGAGAGGAATGCGCCCGGGATCGCGGAAGCGATCCGGGTGAAGTCGCTGGCGGTGACCGACCATGCGATGCTGTCGAGAGGCGTATCTGTCATCCGGAAGAAAACACTGATTGTCAACCTGCCGGGATCGGTCAAAGCGGTGCAGGAGAGCCTTGGATTTATCATGGGAGCACTGGATCACGGACTGGGGATTCTGCGCGGGACTGCAGACAACTGAGAAGAGAACAGGAGAGGATAAGATGAAACTGATCAGGACAGTCGATGCGGAAGGAGCGGTACTGTGCCACGATGTGACGCAGATCATTCCGGGAACATTCAAGGGACCTGCATTCCGCAAAGGGCATGTCATTACAAAGGAAGATATCCCGGTGCTTCTGAGCATCGGCAAGGAGAATCTCTATGTCTGGGAGAAGAAGGAAGGCATGCTTCATGAAGATGAGGCGGCTGCCGTCCTGCGTGATCTGGCGATCGGCGCCCACATGAGTGCAGGCGAGCCAAAGGAAGGGAAGATCGAGCTGACTGCCGACTGTGACGGCCTGTTCAAGGTTGACTCGGCGGCGCTGCGGCTGGTCAACCGGACACCCCAGATGATGATCGCGACGCGGCATGGAAACACGCCGGTTCGGAAGGGAGACAAGCTTGCCGGGACGAGGATTATTCCGCTCGTGATCGAGGAGCAGAAAATGAACAGCCTGTCGGCCTCTGTCCGTGAGGCAACAGAAGGCAGGCCGATCCTGTCGCTTCATCCATTTGTCCATAAGAGGATCGGGATTGTGACAACGGGATCTGAGGTTTACAAGGGGCGGATCAAGGATTCGTTCACGCCGATCCTCGAAAAGAAGCTTCAGGAGTACGACACAGAGGTGGTCGGATATGAGGTCACAGATGACGACGACCGGATGACGACAGATGCCATCTGGAAGATGATCGGTCTCAGGGCGGACGTGGTACTCTGCACAGGCGGCATGAGCGTCGATCCGGATGACCGGACCCCGCTCGCAATCCGGAATACAGGAGCGGAAATTGTAACGTATGGCGCACCGGTTCTGCCCGGTGCCATGTTCCTGCTGTCCTATCTGCAGACAGAAGGGGAAAGAACCGTGGCGGTCTGCGGGCTTCCGGGCTGCGTGATGTATGCAAAGCGTACCATCTTCGACCTGATGCTGCCGCGGATTCTCGCGGATGACCGGATCACGGCGGACGAGATTGCCGCGCTCGGGGAGGGCGGACTCTGCCTGGGCTGCAGCACCTGTATCTGGCCAAACTGCGGCTTCGGTGTGTGAAAGACAGGGAGGAGACGGAGAGCGTGCAGGAGGAAAACAGAAATACAGAGCCGGCGTTCACGCACTTTGATGCGCAGGGAAATGCCGTGATGGTGGATGTCTCAGGAAAGGATGTCACGCTCCGGGAGGCGACGGCGGAGGGTGTCATCCGGATGTCTCAGCAGTGCTTCGAGCTGGTCAGGAGCGGGAGCATGAAGAAGGGCGACGTGCTGGGTGTAGCGCGGATTGCGGGCATCATGGGTGCGAAGCGGACAGCAGAGCTGATTCCGCTCTGTCACATCCTGAACCTGACAAAGGCTTCGGTGGATTTTGAGCTGATGCCGGAAGCCCAGGGCACGCGTCCCGGCATCCGGGCACTCTGCACAGTCCGGTGCAGCGGGAAAACCGGTGTCGAGATGGAGGCGCTGACCGGCGTGAGCGTTGCACTGCTCACGATCTACGATATGTGCAAGGCGGTTGACCGCGGCATGGAAATGGAACAGATCCGACTTGTCAGAAAATCGGGCGGGAAATCCGGACTTTTCGAAAGAGTCCCTCATGTGATAGAATCTATATAAATCGCACAGATATCAGCCACTATGTTCAGAATTCAGACATGACGGCCCGGAAATTTCCCGGAAGACAGGAAAGTGCCGCGATGCCGATCACGGCATCCGCGGCACTTTCTGTATGTTTCAGTTGGAGGGAGTGCCGGCCGGAATTTCACCGACCGGCTGAAGTATGAAAAGTATCAAATCAGGTGAAACACTTGATTTGATGGTTCACACTATAGCGGGTCTTTGTGAAAAGCATATGATGTATTTGTGAACAAAATGTGAACGCATGCACTACTTTCGTTTGCTTGTGCGATGAAAAACAGTGTGTTAATCGATAGACAGTACACAAATTGAAAGGAGATGCATGATGGATTCTACAGTTTTAATTGTGATTGGGGTCTTCCTTGCCGTCATTATCCTGATGCTGGTTTTCTCAAACATCCGGATCGTGCCGCAGGCAAGGGCATTTGTCATTGAACGGCTGGGGGTCTACAAGACAACCTGGAATGCAGGTCTTCATCTCAAGGTTCCGTTCATCGAGCGTGTTGTCAAAAGCGTTTCTCTGAAGGAACAGGTGCTGGACTTTCCGCCTCAGCCCGTCATCACGAAGGACAATGTCACGATGCAGATCGATTCTGTCGTATTCTGCAAGGTCTTTGATCCGAAGTTGTTCTGCTACGGGGTGGAAAATCCGATGGCAGGACTCCAGAATCTCTCTGCGACGACCCTCCGGAGCATTATCGGTGACATGGAACTTGACGCGACGCTGACATCCCGGGAAATGATCAATGCCAAGATGCAGAAGGTGCTGGATGAGGCAACGGATGCCTGGGGCATCAAGGTGACCCGTGTCGAGATCAAGAACATCCAGCCTCCGAAGGAGATCGAGGAGGTCATGACGAAGCAGATGCGCGCAGAGCGCGAACGCCGTCAGACCGTTCTGGAGGCGCAGGCGCACCAGGAGGCAGTCGTTTCCCGGGCGGAGGGTGACAAGCGGGCGAAGATCCTTGCCGCAGAAGCAGAGCGCGACGCGCAGATTTCGCTCGCGGAAGGCCGCGCAAGGTCGATACAGCTGGTCTATCAGGCAGAGGCGGACGGCCTGGAAGCCCTCAAGAATGCGAATGTTTCCGAGACCGTCCTGAAGCTGAAGAGCATTGAGGCGCTGAAGAATGTTGCGGACGGTCGTGCGACCAAGATCTTCATGCCGTCTGATATCTCAAACCTCGTGTCTGCCCTCGGTGTTGCCGGTGAGGCGATCGGGATCGGGGATGCGACGAAGATTGACCACAGCGAAAAGCCCAGGCAGACTCCGAAGAAGGATCCGTGTCTGTCCTCCGAGACCAGCGTGGAAGGCGTGCGCGCGGCGGTCACAACCCAGAAGATCAGCGCTGACCTTGAGCATCAGAGCAGAAGCGAGTCCTGAGACGGCTGCCCGCTCTAACCGTGCAGGCCTGACTGTGTATGGAACCCTCCCCTTGCGGGAGGGTTTTATTTGCGATAAGATGAAACGAATCGCAGACAGACGCAAAAGGGAGGTGCCTGATATGAATCTGAAAGGCAGAAATTTTCTGACACTGAAGGACTTTACGCCGGAGGAGATTCTTTGTTTCCTCGATCGCGCGGAGGAGCTGAAGCAGCAGAAGAAGGCGGGGATCGCTCATCAGAATCACCCGGGAAAGAATATCGCGCTGATCTTTGAGAAGACCAGCACCAGAACCAGATGCTCCTTTGAGGTTGCGGCACACGACCTTGGCATGCATGTCACCTATCTGGATCCGACAGGTTCCCAGATCGGGAAGAAGGAATCCATCGCGGACACCGCGAGAGTCCTGGGGCGCATGTACGACGGAATTGAGTACAGGGGCTTTGGACAGAACATCGTGGAGGAGCTTGCGAAGGATGCCGGCGTCCCGGTCTGGAATGGCCTGACGAATGAATATCACCCGACTCAGATGCTGGCGGACATGCTGACAATCCGCGAGCATTTCGGAAAACTGAAGGGACTGAAGCTGACGTACATGGGCGATGCCCGCTACAACATGGGCAACTCCCTGATGGTTGCGTGCAGTAAGCTGGGACTGGATTTCACGGCGTGCACAAGAAAGGAATACTTCCCGAACCCGCAGCTGGTCGAGGAGTGCCAGGCGTACGCAAAGGCAAGCGGGAGCACAATCACGCTGACGGAGGACGTCCGGGAAGGAACGAGCGGGGCGGATGTCATCTACACCGATGTATGGGTCTCCATGGGCGAGCCGGACAGCGTCTGGGAGGAGAGAATCAACGCCCTTCTTCCGTACCAGGTGAACGCGAAGGCCATGGCGAATGCAAAGCCGGAGGCCGTCTTCATGCACTGCCTGCCGGCATTCCACGATCTGAACACTGGGATCGGGAGGCAGATCCACGACAAGTTCGGACTCGATGCAATGGAGGTCACAGACGAGGTCTTTGAGTCGAAGCAGTCGGTCGTGTTCGACGAGGCCGAGAACCGGATGCACACCATCAAGGCTGTGATGGATCTGACGCTGTAAGCCGGCAGACAAGAGCGAAAACGGCTTCGGGGGCATGCGGTGCAGGGACAGCCGCCAGTGGAAGATCCGGATGGAGATGCTGGAGATGTTCAGGAAGGACAGGGCAAGGGAATGCAGGAAGACGAGGAGAAACTCAGGGAAGGACAGCTGAAATACCGGCGGGCCGCAGAGCAGGCCACACTTTTCCTGGCGCTTTTCATCCTGGCACTCGGCATCATGTTCCTGACAAGAGACCGGGAAGAGCTGCTGAAGGAGGAGATCGTGACATTCCTTGGCATTGTTCTGAATGTCAGCCTGGCCGTGGAGTTCAGCCTACGGGAAAAGTGGACATTCGCGGTATTCGCGATGCTGGTCGCGGTGGCAGCAGGGCTTGTACTCGGAACGCAGCTGTTTGCCTGAGAGCCGGGGGCCTGGTTTTTGAAAGCGGCTGCCTGCTTTCTGGCACAGATCTGTCTGAATGAAGGCAGAGAGATTTTGGTTGAAGGGGGAGCGCAGGCTCATGAAGGAAAAGGTGCTCCGGGCGCTGAGAGATGAGGATGCCTATGTATCCGGTCAGGCGCTCTGTGAAAAACTTGGAGTTTCCAGGACAGCGGTCTGGAAAGCGATCCAGTCTCTTCGGGAGGATGGATATGTCATAGAAGCGGTTCCAAACAAGGGGTACCGCATAACAGGCTGCCCGGATACGATCGCGGCGGAGGAGATTGCTTCCAGACTTCAGTCGAAATGGATGGGAAAGAAGCTTTATTACTTTTCTACGATTGATTCCACCAACCAGTATGCGAAGAAGCTCGGGGAAGAGCAGGCTCCGGACGGGACGATTGTAATCGCGGATGAGCAGACCGCCGGGAAGGGAAGGAGCGGACGTCACTGGGTGACGCCGCCGAAAAGCGCGATTGCATTCACCATCCTGGTGCGGCCGAAGCTTCCGCCATCCCGCATTTCCATGGTGACGCTTGTCAAGGGACTGGCGGTCTGCAATGCCATCCGGCAGCTCTACAGCCTTCCGGCAGGAATCAAGTGGCCGAACGATGTCGTGATCCATGGAAGGAAGATCTGCGGCATTCTCACAGAGATGAGCGCGGAGATGGACGGCGTCCACTATGTCGTCATCGGAACCGGCATCAATGCGAATCTGACTTCATTTCCGGAGGAGATCAGGGATATCGCGACCTCACTGGAGATTGAGCTGGGGCATCCGGTCGACCGCGCACAGGTGCTGTGCAGGGTCATCGAGCTGTTCGAGCAGTACTACGAGCTGTTCGAGAAGCGGGGCGATCTGACCGACCTTCAGGAGATGTACAACAAGGAGCTGCTGAATCTGAACCAGAAGGTCCGTGTGCTGGATCCGAAGGGCGCCTATACCGGGACTGCGCTTGGGATTGACCCGGAGGGCGAGCTTCTTGTGAAACGGGATGACGACGGGCAGACGGTGAAGGTCTGGTCAGGCGAGGTGTCCGTGCGGGGCATTTACGGATACGTATAAGGAAATATAAGGAAACAGAATGGCAGAGAATCAGAAGGAAACAAAGGAAGCGGTTCAGTCCGGGCAGAGTGCCGGAGCAGGGACCGTTGTCCTGTGCGCAGCCAGCGCGTATGAAAAGAAATATTTCTTCAACAAGTCGTTTGAAGGCATTCCGAAGGATATCCAGGACCAGCTTCATATCATCTGTGTGCTGTTCACGGAGGATATCGGGGGCATCATCCTGTTCGAGTTCGACAAGGATGGGAAACTGAGCATCCGCACGGAGGCGAAGGCGTCCGATTACAACTACGATGAGATCGGCGCCGCTCTGGAGATCAAGGAGATCCAGAAACAGCGCCGTGACATGATGAACGGGCTGGAGCTCTACTATAAGGCAGTCGTCCTGCATCAGCCGCTTGACCTGGAGGCATGGCAGCTGGAATGAGGAAGACACTGCAGATCGGGAGCGTCACACTCCCCAACAACCTGATCCTGGCACCGATGGCCGGCGTCAGCGATCTGTCCTTCCGCCTTCTGTGCAAGGAGCAGGGCGCCGGACTCGTCTGCATGGAAATGATCTCCGCGAAGGCCATCTACTATGGAAACAGACACACGGATGAGCTGATGGCCACAACCGAGGCGGAGCGTCCGGTCTCGCTCCAGCTGTTTGGAAATGATCCGGAGATCATGGCCTCGATGGCGGAGCGAATCGAGGACCGGCCATTTGACCTCTTCGATATCAACATGGGCTGTCCGGTCCAGAAGGTGGTTAAGAACGGTGAGGGCAGTGCCCTCATGAACAATCCCAGACTGGTCTACGACATTGTGAGCGCCATGGTGAAGCGTGTGCAAAAGCCGGTGACGGTGAAGATCCGCAAGGGCTGGGATGCAAACCATGTGAATGCGGTTGAGATCGCAAAGATCGCAGAGCAGGCCGGAGCCGCGGCTGTCGCGGTTCACGGACGGACGCGGGAGCAGCTCTACTCGGGCCAGGCGGACTGGGAGATCATCCGGCAGGTAAAGGAAGCTGTTCAGATTCCGGTCATCGGAAATGGAGATGTGACCGATCCGCAGTCGGCCGGGGCACTCGTCCGCGAAACGGGGTGTGACGGCATCATGATTGCCAGGGCGGCGCGCGGCAACCCGTGGATCTTTCACCGGATCCTGACCTATGAGGAGACCGGCGTCGATCCGGGACAGCCGGATATGGAGACAGTGAAGGCTGAGATCCTCCGGCATGCCAGGATGGCAGTCCGGCAGAAGGGCGAGCGGACAGCCATGAGCGAGATGCGGAAGCATATCGCCTGGTACACGGCCGGCATGCCGCACTCCGCCATGCTGAGGCGCGCGTCCAGCTCCATTTCCACGCTGGATGAGCTGGAAAACCTGCTTGACAGAGCGGGAGACGGAGCAGCGCGGACGGACGTGGAACCCATTCGTTAAGTTGACTTTACCCTTGCATTACGCTATAATTCTGCTCTGACTGTGCGGGTTCCCGGTGCAAAGGGGACGGCAGATCAGATGGAAAAACCGTCAAAAAGGCGGAAAACATGGGTTCCGGAGAGGTGTAACGCAAGATGGCAGAGATCAAAAAGACGCGCCTGACGCAGGCAGGATTTGATAAGTTGGTGGCGGAGCTTGAAGACCTGAAGGTCAACAAGCGCAAAGAGATCGCCGACAAGATCAAGGAAGCCAGAGCGCAGGGCGACTTGTCGGAGAATGCAGAGTATGATGCGGCGAAGGACGAGCAGAGCGAGATGGAGGGCCGCATCGAAGAGATCGAACAGATCATGAAGAACCACGAGATCGTCACCAATGTCGGGGACGGCAGGATCGGAATCGGCTGCAAGGTGCTCGTGAGAGATATCGAGATGGACGAGACGATGGAGCTGAACGTGGTCGGCTCATCCGAGGCCAACCCGCTGGAGGGCTTCATCTCGGATGACTCCCCGGTCGGGAAGGCGCTTTCCGGCAAAAAGGCGGGCGACAAGGTTGAAGTTGAGACGCCGGCAGGGGTCATCGAGTATGAAATCCTGAGTGTGGAGAGAAATCAGCAGTAAGGAATTGACGGAGGACAGGCAGAAAGTGGCAAACCAGAGACAGAACAGCGGAGAGCAGGACCTCAATCAGCTTTTGAAGATCAGGAGAGAGAAGCTGAAGACCCTGCAGGAGGAAGGAAAGGATCCGTTCCGGATCACGACCTACGACCAGACAGAGCACTCTACCGACATCAAGAATCACTTTGAGGAGATGGAAGGGAAGGAAGTGTCGATTGCCGGCCGCATGATGTCCAAGCGTGTCATGGGCAAGGCCTCTTTCTGTGATGTCCTGGACCGCTATGACAGTATTCAGGTTTACGTGGCGCGCGATCAGATCGGAGAGGATTCCTACAAGGATTTCAAGAAGTATGATATCGGCGATATCATCGGCGTGAGGGGCACCGTGTTCCGCACAAAGATGGGCGAGATCTCGGTCCACGCTGATCAGGTCACGCTGCTCTCCAAGAACCTGGTTCCGCTGCCGGAGAAGTTCCACGGCCTTCAGGATACCGATATCCGGTACCGCCAGCGGTATCTGGACCTCATCATGAACCGGGATGTCCGCGCAACGTTTGAGAAGCGGTCCCAGATCATCAAGGAGATCCGCAATTTCCTTGACAAGCGCGATTTCATGGAAGTTGAAACACCGATGCTGGTCGAGAATGCCGGCGGTGCCGCCGCTCGCCCATTTGTCACGCACTACAATGCCCTTGACGAGGATGTCAAACTGCGCATTTCACTGGAGCTTTACCTGAAGCGCTTGATTGTCGGCGGCTTTGAACGAGTCTACGAGATCGGCCGCGTCTTCCGGAATGAGGGCGTGGACACCCGCCACAACCCGGAGTTTACGCTGATGGAGCTCTATCAGGCGTACACCGATTACAATGGCATGATGGAGCTGACCGAGTCCATGTTCCGCTATCTGGCGGAGAAGGTCTGCGGAAGCGCCGTCATCCAGTACGAGGATACGGTCATTGATATGTCGAAGCCGTTCCGCAGGCTGACCATGATCGATGCCGTGAAGGAATATGCCGGCGTGGACTTCAGCACGATCCGCACTGACGAGGAGGCAAAGGCAGCCGCAAAAGCTCACAATGTGGAGTTCGAGGAGCGCCATAAGAGGGGTGACATCATCAACCTGTTCTTTGAGCAGTTCTGCGAGGAGAAGATGATCCAGCCGACCTTCATCATGGATCACCCGGTTGAGATTTCCCCGCTGACCAAGAGAAAACCGTCGGATCCGTCCCTTGTCGAGCGGTTTGAGCTGTATATCTACGGCCGTGAGATGTGCAATGCATACTCCGAGCTGAACGACCCGATTGATCAGAGAGAACGCTTCAAGGCACAGGATGCGCTTGCCGCTGCTGGAGATGAGGAAGCCAACCACACCGATGAAGACTTCCTTCATGCCATGGAGATCGGCATGCCGCCGACAGGCGGAATCGGTTACGGCATCGACAGACTTGTGATGCTGCTGACGAACAGCTCCGCGATCCGCGATGTGCTCCTGTTCCCGACCATGAAGTCCCTCAACGCGAAGAAGGACAAGGGAGCGGCAGAGGAAAGCGCAGCGCCGAAGAAAGATGCGCCTGCAGCAGAGAATAAAGCTGACAATGCTTCAGCAGAGACGGCTTCGACGGCTCCCGATGCAGATGAAAAGGATGCGTCTTCTTCCGTTCCGAAGACGCCGTCTGTCCCGGCAGGAGAGAAGCTTGACGCCGGGATCAGCTATGAGGATGCGCTGGCGCTTCTGAAGAAGTATAATGAGGATGAATTCCACATCATCCACGGCGAGACGGTTGCGAGACTGATGGGATACTTTGCCCGGAAATATGATCCGGAAAACGAAGCGTTCTGGAAGATCTGCGGTCTTCTCCATGATCTGGACTGGGAGAAGTGGCAGGATGCCGTGCAGCACACCGTCAAGACGGCGGAGCTGCTTCAGGAAGCCGGCGTCAGCCCGATGGTTGCGCATGCCATCGAGACCCACAATTCCGACAACAATCCGGCGCTCCCAAAGCCGGAGCATCAGATGGAGTGCGTCCTGTGGGCTTGCGATGAACTGTCAGGACTCCTTGGCGCGATAGTCCGCATGTATCCGTCAAAGTCCGCACAGGATCTGAACCTTAAGTCCGTGAAGAAGAAGTTCAAGGACAAGCGCTTTGCGGCGGGCTGTGACAGAGACAACATCACCCGCGGTGCAGAGTTGAACCATGTAGACCTCGATACGCTTTTTGCAGATATGATCGAGGCTTATCAGGCGACAAACGACTGAACAGACGCCTGAGAAACAGAATAGAAGCGGAATATAAACGCCCGGAGCGTGACTGTGCAGCAGGTGATTCCTGCAGCAGCCCGCTCCGGGCGTTTTTTGTTCTTGAGCCCTTCCAGCAGATACCTGGCCAAGAAACGATCTTCTGATTCGTAAGACAGTCGACGCATAGCATGGCAACGAACCGATGCGTTGTATTCTACGGATCCAATTCCTGGGCGTATACCAGGCTCGGCCATGTGAACCTTTCGCAGGATAAGATGAGGGAGCTTCTAGGCAATGGAGATGTTGTCATCACGCTGGATGCATACGGAAGAAATGGATGATTGTCTTTCCAGTAAAAAGTAACAAACGAAGGAGCAGATTATATGCCGAAGGGTTCAAAGGAATTAACAGAGAACAGAAAAAAAAGAGATTGTCGATGCCTGTGAAAAGCTGTATCAGACCAAGGGCTTCCATGACATTACGATCAAGGATATCGGACAGGCAGTATCGATGTCCCGCCCTTCGATTTACAACTATTACGAAACAAGAGAGGAGATTTTTCTTGCGCTTCTGAAAAGAGAGTATGAAAAATGGACAGCAGATATACGGGAAGTGAGTGCGAAGAATAAGAAACTTACTCCCGATGAGCTGGCGTATTCGCTCGCGCAGACGCTGGAACCAAGAAAATTCCTGCTGAAGATTTCTGCCATGAATCTGTATGAGATTGAAGATAACAGCAGAGAGGAGAATCTTGTGGAATTTAAGACAGCTTTTCTCGATTCTCTGGAAGCAGTAAAAGAGTGCCTGAGGAAGTTCCTTCCGGATCTTTCGGATGAAAGAATTGAAGAGATCCGCTATGCATTTTTCCCGTTTATGTATGGGATCTATCCATATGTATATCCCACAGAGAAGCAGATGAAGGCCATGGATAATGATGACGTGCTGTTTGGGGAGAACTGGAATAATGAGGATATTGACCTGAAGACGAGAAGCATTGTCGTGATTTCTGTTTTCATGGGACGGGGGCTTGTGGACAGCTCCCTGAAATATCATCTGCAGACGGCGAAGAAAAATGGCGTCACAAAGAGAGAAATAGCAGCAATTATCACACATGCGGCTTTTTATGCAGGCTGGCCGGTTGCATGGGCTGTTTTCAATATGGCAAAGGAAATCTGGACAGAGGATGAGAATGTCCCGGATGACAAGGACATGGAGGAATATCAGAAGACCATCTTTTTCCCAATCGGTAACCCGAATGACGCATATGCCAAATATTTCATTGGACGGAGTTACCTTGCACCGGTGGCAGATGCGCCATTCCCGATTTTCAATGTCACATTTGAACCTGGCTGCCGTAACAACTGGCACATCCATCACGCAGATAAGGGCGGTGGCCAGATGCTGATTTGTGTCGGTGGCAAGGGATGGTATCAGGAATGGGGCAAGAAGCCGGTTCTAATGACGCCTGGTACTGTGATCGAGATTCCGGCCAATGCGAAACACTGGCATGGAGCTGCGGCAGACTCCTGGTTTTCACATCTTGCCTTTGAGATCCCCGGAGAGAACACTTCCAATGAGTGGCTTGAACCGGTTACCGATGAAGAATACAGCAGATTAAAGTGAAAACAGCATCATTCTTCAAAGGCTTGCAGATGGAATGGATATGGTTTTAAACATTTCGTTCACGCCCAAAGCGAAGACGCATAGATGATCTATGAAAACCTGAATGTCAGGAATTCTGACACGAAAGTATCCGGCATTTCCCGCCCGCAATAGTGATGAAGAAAAGCGCCCAAAATGGCAAAAAACTTCATCGGATGCTGGCGGAACCGATGCAGGAGTGATATATTGCTATTGAAGAAAAATGTAATAAATGTCAAAAATCTTCATTTGCAGGTGGACATATGAAGGAAATCAAGCGCGACATCTATCTGAACAGGCTGATCAGACGCCGTGAAAACGGGCTTATCAAAGTGATTACCGGAATCCGGAGAAGCGGTAAATCTTATCTTCTGGATCCGATCTTTCGAAATTACCTGTTGTCGGAGGGAATCCGGGAGGATCATATTATAAAGATCGAACTGGACAGAGAATCCATGCGCGGGTATTATCACGATCCTCAAGCATTTGATCAATATATTCGTTCCTTTGTCAAAGATGAACAGATGTACTACATCATTCTGGATGAAATACAGCTGGTTGATGATTTTGAATATATCTTAAACGGTTTGTTTTATGAAAAAAATCTTGACGTTTACGTAACAGGCAGCAATTCCAAGTTTTTGTCATCGGATATCATTACAGAGTTCCGCGGGAGG
The DNA here is from genome assembly GCF_052118625.1 of Porcincola sp. LCP21S3_C12. Taxonomy (NCBI): domain Bacteria; kingdom Bacillati; phylum Bacillota; class Clostridia; order Lachnospirales; family Lachnospiraceae; genus Porcincola; species Porcincola sp. LCP21S3_C12. The sequence goes on from NZ_JBQKGW010000013.1 coordinate 66,539, forward strand.
GGAGATCAGATCCGGGTGCAGCCGCTTGCTTTTTCCGAGTATCTCCCTGCATGTGGTATAGAAGACAAGTATGATGCATGGAATGAGTATATGACATATGGTGGGATGCCTTTTGTTGTATCTATACAGGAGGAACAAGACAAGGCGGCATATCTGAAGGATCTGTTTGAACAGGTATATTTCAGAGATATACTCGAGCGATACGATATAAGAAGAAAGGATATATTAGATTCCCTGGTAAATGTTCTTGCCGCTTCGGTCGGTTCCCTGACGAATCCGCAGAAAATATATGACACATTCAAAAGTAATGGAGAGAAAGAGCTCTCAATCAATACGATAAGCTCCTATCTTTCTTATTTGGAAGACGCATTTATTGTGAGCAGAGCGGAACGCTATGATATCAAAGGACGGAAATATATCAGCACCCCTCAGAAGTATTACTTCACGGATCTGGGGTTGAGAAATGCCAGACTGAATTTCAGGCAGCAGGAAGAAATCCATTTGATGGAAAACGCACTGTATAATGAACTGTTGTTCCGCGGATACCATGTCGATGTGGGAGTTGTCGAAATTCGAGAACAAGGCAGGCGAAAAAACACGGAAGTGGACTTCGTATGCAATGAAGACAGTAATCGGTATTATATACAGTCTGCGCTTCGCCTTGATACGCAGGAGAAGACGCTGCAGGAGAGCAAATCCTTGAATCACATTGGGGATAATTTCAAAAAAATCATTGTGGTAAAGGATCATATCAAACCATGGCGGACAGAAGATGGGATATTGGTAATCGGCGCTATGGATTTTATGCTTGATCCGGAAAGCCTCATGCATTGATAAAAAGAATGTTATTCCGGCGAAAAACAGATGTCAGGAATTCTGACACGAAAGTATTCGGCATTTCCTACGATGATGCTCTTGCGCTCCTCAAGAAGTACAACGAGGATCCGTTCCACATCACCCACGGCGAGACCGTCTCAAAGCTGATGCGGTACTATGCGAAGAAGTATGATCCGCAGAATGAGGAATTCTGGGTAATCTGCGGGCTGCTCCACGATCTTGACTGGGAAAAGTAGAACGACATGATGATCCATACGGTCAAGGCGGCAGACCTGCTGAAGGAAGCCGGCGTGAACATGCAGGTGACGCATGTCATCCAGACGCACAATGAGCATGTCCCGGGACTTCCGAAGCCGGAAGTGAAGATGGAGAAAGTGCTTTTCGCTGTTGATGAGCTCTCAGGTCTTCTTGGCGCGATTGCCCTCATGTATCCGTCTCATTCCGCACAGGACCTGAACCTCAAGTCCGTGAAGAAGAAATTCAAGGACAAGCATTTCGCTGCCGGCTGCGACCGTGACAATATCACCCGCGGCGCCGAGATGAACGGGCTTTCTCTGGACGACCTGTTCAATTCGATGATCGAGGCATACAAGGCGACGAACGACTGATCTGGCACACTGACGAAATGACAGTCCGGATGCTTTGCTGTACAAACGCAGAATAACACTCCGTAATCAACGTAAGCTCTGCATCTTGACTCTTTGCAGATTTTTGCAGTCCATAGAGGCACTCCTTTTTCAGAATCAATCTGGGAAGGGGGGTGCCTCTTTTGTTTTAGCGCATCGATGAAAAGGAAAAGTATCAATATGTTGCATCGCGGGCCCTGATGTAACTGCAGGGGGCAGAGACCGTGTACAGTATTTTGCATCGAGATTGCGGACCGGGCAGGCAGAGACTAACGAAATCGAGTACTGCTATACTTTGAAGCAGGTTTCTTGTGTGGACATTTTCAACCGGACAAGCCTGTCTGGTTGGTGATATACGGCTTTTCTCACTTTAGGTCGTGCTTTTCAGCTATTGCCTATCTTACATATGTCCGTGAAAGGAGGATTATTACTACCTTAGGCCGATTGCGTCTCAAGTGCGTAATTTTATATTGAATCACGCGGCTCAACAGGCTATACTTGAATTACTATCTTAAGACGATTACGGCCTAAGCGCGTAATTTCAGGAGGTGCCGATGATACAACGTGATCTTTATCTTCACCAACTTGTTTCTTATATGTGGGATGGCCAGATCAAAGTCATTACCGGGATCCGGCGGTGCGGAAAGTCCGTTCTTTTATTCGAACTGTTTCGTGACTATCTGCTGTCACAGGGGACGAGTTCCGAGAACATCATTAAAATCGAACTTGATAAACGCAAAGATGTAAAATACCGCAACCCGATTGCTCTCAGCAGTATGATCGAGGCAAAGATACAAAACAGCGCACAACAGTACTATCTTTTTATCGATGAAATTCAACTGTCTGTTTCCGTTCCCGATCCAGATCTGCCCGGCGAAAAGGTAACAATCTATGATATGCTGAATGAACTGCGAGGATACAAAAATCTTGATGTGTATGTCACAGGAAGCAATTCCAGGATGCTGTCAAGCGACATTGTTACAGAATTTCGCGGACGCTCTTCGCAGATCCATGTATATCCTTTTTCTTTCCGGGAGTTCTTTGCAGCTGTGGGCGGAGATAAAAGAGATGCATTTGACCGCTATATGCTTTACGGCGGGATGCCATATCTTCTGAATCTGAAGGAAGACCGACAGCAAAAAGACTATCTGACACAGCTTTTCAATGAGGTATATATCAAGGATATCGTTGAGCGTGAGGAAATTGAACGTCCTGATGTGCTTTCAGACATTCTGGACTTTCTTGCATCATCTGTCAGTTCACTGACAAATCCTACCAATATTGCGAACACACTGAACAGTACAAGAAAAGCGAATATCAGCCCTAAAACTGTTTCAAGTTATTTGGAATACCTGAAGAATGCTTTTCTGATTAGCGAAGCAAAACGCTGGGATATCAAGGGAAAACGATATTTTCAGTATCCAAACAAATATTATTACACGGATATCGGACTCCGTAATGCGCGTGTCAATTTCCGGCAATTTGATCCTGGACATATCATGGAAAACATCCTGTACAATGAACTGATTATACGGGGATATTCCGTTGACGTTGGAGTCGTCCTGGATAGGCGAAAAAATCAGAAGGTGCAAAAAGAAATTGATTTTGTTGTCAACCAGGGAGACAAAAAGGTATATATCCAATCCGCCTACGAAATGTCTCACGTAGAAAAAACAGCAAGCGAATTGGACTCTCTGCGACTGACGAATGATTTCTTTGATAAAATCATCATGCGTCGAGATATTCCGGCATCCTTTACGGATGAAAACGGCATTCGTCATATTAATGTACTGGATTTCCTGCTTGGCCAAGAAACGATCTTCTGATTCGTAAGACAGTCGATGCATGTAAGTTGACTGATGGAGCAGACAAAAAACATGAGGAAATATGATTACAGAAAAGAATATTTTTAAAAGAACGTATGCATTTCCAGCGGATGGAGAAGGGAATTACTGTGGAATTCCGACGCATTATTCATCGGAGCTTTTGAGATAGAACAGAAAATGAATCGCCTTGCCTGCCTCATGAAGGATAAGTGGGGTTACACAAAACTTGTCCCGCTGAACACAAAAAGAGTTCTGAACAGCAGCAAGGTCAGTGACCATCACGCCATCCTCCCGACGGAGAATGTCTATGACGCTGTTTTCGGTGATCTTCCCGAAGGGGAACAGAAGATTCTTTCCCTTCTTGCGGCAAGACTTCTTGCCGCACTCGGAAATCCCTGCCGGTTTACCGGGTACCATCTGGAACTTACAGCCGCCGGACAGATTTTCAAGGCGTCCGCAAAGAGGATCACCGATCCTGGTTGGAAGGAAATGGAGAGCTGGATTCTGGGAAAGAAAGAGTGGGGATCATGATTCGGCGCAGCACGGAAAGTATCGCTCCGGTGTGGGTAAGGACTTTGATCTCCTGATCGATATTAACCGGAAGATGCAGGAAGGAAAGTGCAGAGGATATGAGCGCTGGGCGAAGATCTTCAATGTAAAACAGATGTCTAAGGTCCTGCTCTATCTTCAGGAACATGACATCCGCGATTACGACGCTTTGCAGGAAATGACAAAGTCGAGTGCGGTGAAATCTCACGAGCTGTCAGATGCCATCAAGGAGAAGGAAGCAAGGCTTCAGGACATCGACCGCTTTCTGAAGATTGATGAAGAGCAGAGGAGACAGCAGGAGAAAACAAGATAAGGAAACACCGACGATCAACGGGCAGGTGGCAGTCATGAGGCTGCTGTCTGCCCTCTTTTTTGTTTGCCGCGAAATAAACGCCATAGAAAGTGCCAGACTTGTCTGGCGCGCAGCCTGTCCGCAGGACAGTTCTCGGGGGATTGGGGGATGCCCACCAACAAGCGGAGGCCTTTTTGTACAAAAGGACACTGCTTGCCAGTTAGCGAGGTGACCAATATTTTGAGCAAAAGAATACGGTAAATTGATTGATAATATTCTGTGACATGATTAGAATGTAACTATAATCTCAGCGTTTATGTCGAACATTTATAGAATCTACACGCTTAAAGGAATTTACTCTCACAAAAAGTTTTCTGTTAAGCAAATATCAGGGGAAAAATGAAATTATTTGATAATGTCACGAGCATCGTACGTGACGATATGGAAAAAACAATCAAGAAGAACAGCAAGGTCTCTATCGCTGCAGCCTGCTTTTCTATGTATGCTTACAATGAACTGAAAAAGCAGCTTGAAAGTGTTGATGAATTCCGCTTCATATTTACGTCGCCTACCTTTGTTACCGAGAAAGCAAAGAAACAAAAGCGGGAGTTTTATATTCCTCGTTTCAATAGGGAACAGAGTTTGTACGGCACAGAATTTGAAATTAAGCTCCGTAATGAGATGACGCAGAAGGCTATCGCAAAAGAATGCGCAGATTGGATCAGGAGAAAGGCTACCTTTAAATCCAATACCACCGGAGAAAACATGAGTGGATTCATGACCGTTGACGCAGGTGTGGAGAAAACGGCTTATATGCCATTGAACGGATTTACAACGGTGGATATTGGTTGTGATCGTGGCAATAACAGCTATAACATGGTCAACAGCTTGGATACACCATTTGCAATTCAGTATCTGCAACTCTTTGATACACTTTGGAATGATCGAGAAAAGCTGCAGGATGTCACTGATGTAGTCCTGGAAAACATTACGACAGCCTATAATGAGAATTCACCAGAGCTGATCTATTTCATTACTCTGTATAACGTCTTCAGTGAGTTCTTGGAAGATGTATCAGAAGATGTGCTGCCAAATGAGGCAACCGGTTTTAGAAACAGCAAAATCTGGAATAAGCTTTACGATTTCCAGAAAGATGCAGCACTTGCCATTATTAATAAGCTCGAGAAGTATAATGGCTGCATTCTTGCCGACAGTGTTGGTCTCGGCAAAACGTTCACAGCACTTGCTGTCATTAAGTATTACGAAAACAGAAACAAGTCTGTTCTTGTGCTTTGTCCGAAGAAGCTGGCTGAGAACTGGAACACCTACAAGGGCAACTATGTCAATAATCCAATTGCAGAGGATCGGCTGAATTACGATGTCTTATTTCATACTGATTTATCCCGCGACCACGGAAAATCCAATGGAATAGATCTCGATCGGCTCAACTGGGGAAATTATGACCTTGTTGTCATAGATGAATCACATAATTTCAGAAATGGTGGAGAACTTTCCGGTGAGGATCAGAAAGAGAACCGTTATCTAAAACTTCTGAATAAGGTCGTTCGCACTGGTGTAAAAACAAAAGTCCTGATGCTGTCGGCAACGCCAGTAAATAACCGGTTCAATGATCTGAAGAACCAGCTTGCTCTGGCATATGAAGGAACTCCGGAGCTTATGGATGAGAAGCTGAATACATCTAAGCCAATTGATGAAATTTTCCGTCAGGCTCAGACAGCATTTAATGCCTGGAGCAAGCTCCCATCTGAAGAAAGAACGACAGATAATTTACTACGTCGATTGGATTTCGATTTTTTTGAAGTGCTGGATTCTGTTACGATTGCGCGATCCAGAAAGCATATAGAGAAATATTACAATACTGAGAAAATTGGAAAGTTTCCGGAGCGTCGAAAACCAATTTCTCTTCGTCCCAGTCTTACGGATCTACCCAGTGCAATCAATTATAACGAGATATATGAACAGCTTTCGCAACTACAACTGGAAATCTATACACCTTCCGCTTATATCTTTCCAAGCCGGATGCAGAAATACATAGATCTGACACACCACAAGGGAAATAATCTGACACAGTCTGGTCGTGAGGAAGGTATTCGCAGACTCATGAGTGTGAATCTGCTGAAAAGGCTGGAAAGCTCCGTATCATCGTTTCGGCTAACGCTGGAGCGTATCCGAAGTCTAATCATGGAGACCATAAATGGCATCACCCAGTATGAAAAGTACGGTGAAGCCAACATCGACATGTACGAGGCAGATTCAAACGACTTCGATATGGAGGATCAGAACACCGATTATTTCTCTGTCGGCAAAAAGGTAAAGATCGACCTTGCCGATATGGATTACAAGAGCTGGAAGGAAGTCCTGCAGAAAGATGCCGACACGCTTGAACTCCTGATTCTGATGATAGCAGATATCACACCGGAGCACGACACGAAGCTGCAGGAGCTGTATAAGCTCATCTCCCAGAAGATCGAGAATCCAATCAATCCAGGGAACAAGAAGGTGTTGATCTTCACAGCCTTCTCTGATACAGCGGAGTATCTTTATGACAATGTCAGCAAATTTGTTATGGATAAATATGGCCTGAATACGGGCATGATCAGCGGCACAGTTGACGGCAGAACGACGTTGAAGAACTTTAAAGGTACATTCAACAACATCCTGACCTGTTTCTCTCCGGTTTCCAAAGACCGGGATGTGCTGATGCCGGGGAGCAAGAAGGATATCGACATCCTGATTGCGACCGACTGTATCTCCGAAGGACAGAACCTGCAGGACTGCGATTACTGCGTGAACTACGACATTCATTGGGACCCGGTGCGCATCATTCAGCGGTTCGGACGAATCGACCGTATCGGCAGCCACAACGCGCAAATTCAGCTTGTAAACTTCTGGCCGGATCTGACGCTTGATGAATACATTAATCTGAAAGCCCGCGTGGAAACGAGGATGAAGATTTCCGTTCTGACTTCCACCGGCGACGACAATCCGATCAGCCCGGAAGAGAAAGGCGACCTTGAATACCGCCGCGAACAGCTGAAGAAGCTGCAGACAGAGGTCGTTGACTTGGAGGATATGTCTGGCGGCATTTCCATTATGGATCTGGGACTTAACGAGTTCCGGCTTGATCTTTTGGAATACATCAAGACGCATCCGAATCTCGACCGCATGCCGTTCGGGATGTACTCTGTGGCAAAGAAAACGGACGACCTCCCGGAGGGTGTGCTGTTTGTATTGAAGAATCGCAATAATGGTGTGAACATTGACAGCCTGAACCGCATTCACCCGTTCTACATGGTCTATATCAGTCTGGAGGGTGAAATCGTCTGCGATTATCTGAATCCGAAGAAGCTGCTTGATGATATGAGGCTTCTTTGCCGTGGAAAAAGCGAACCGATTGCGGAGGTTTATACCCGTTTTAACAAAGAAACTGATGATGGCAGGAATATGAGTGAAATGTCCGCGCTACTGTCCGATGCCATCAATTCAATCATAGATACCAAGGAGGAAAGCGACATCGACAGCCTGTTTAAGAGCGGCGGCACGTCTGCGTTACTTTCGGAAGTAAAAGGCATCGACGACTTCGAGCTGGTGACCTTCCTCGTGGTAATGTAAAGGAGGATCCTATGCTGGGACTGCCAAAATCAACAGAATTCAATAAGCGAATCCCAAAACAGAAGTTTTACGATAACCTGACAGTCAGCCCCGCCCTGAAACGTAGCTTTGTCGATCAGATACGGATCATCTACTGGATGAACAAGATCGCACCATCAACCGTCAATCTAGCGGCAGGAAAAGCCGTAACAGAGATTGAGGTGTTCCTGATCCGCCTGAACCAGGACACGCTTGACGAGAATGTGCTGAAGCAGATCGACCGGGAGATACCGTATCATATCCTGTTTGTACTGGAGTATGACGGAAAATATAAAGCAGTGATTGGATACAAGGAGGCCTCGGGTAGCGGTAAAGCTGCATTCAAAGTCGACCGATACTATCAAACAGCCTGGATGAATGAGGAAGAACTTCCAGTACATCTTGAAGGACTATCTATAGATGCTGTTTATGAGAATTTCGTCCGACAAGTGGCTGGAGACATGTTAATGCCTGGTGAGCCGCAGGAATCGTTGAAAAAATCTGTTGAACGAAATGACTGCATGGAAGATTTGAAGAAACAGATTGACAAGCTACAGGCAAAGATCCGCAAAGAAAAACAGCTGAACCGGCAGATGGAGATGAATACAGAACTGAAGAAATTAAGGAGAAAACTGGAGGACTTGTAATAGATGAGTGTGGATCAATATCAGAGAAGTGTAAATTCACTTGATAAGGATATTGCGGAGCTGGAGAAGAAAAAAGCATCTGCAGATAAAAAGGCTGCAGACGAAGAATCAAAGGCAAACGGGGTTAACTGGTCGAGAAATGCTTCGGAGTCAACTATAAAAAGCAAGATGCGCCAGATTGAATCACATAAGAAAGCGGCCGCAAAGGCTCGGGCAGACAGTGCCGAGCTACAGAAGAAAATTGCTGATAAGCGAAAGAAAAGAAATGACTCGTATATTCGCTTACAGAAGGAACAACAGATCGAACAGAAAAAGCAGGATAAAGTGGTAAAGAGCATGCGTCAAGCGTATGAAGACAGGATTGCGGAGCTCGAAAGAATAAGTAAACCGATTGTACAGCCTGCCAATTTCTATGATAGACAACCAGAGCCTGAGTATGATGTCTTCATATCACATGCGTGGGAGGATAAAGCCAATTTTGTAGACGAGCTTGCCACTGAGCTACGTAAAGCTGGTTTCAAGGTTTGGTACGACACGGATAGAATTAAGTGGGGTGACTCGATGCGACAGAAAATTGATGAAGGACTCAGCCACTCCAAGTTCGGCATCGTTGTTCTTTCACCGAATTATATCGCGCCGGGTAAATATTGGACAAAAGCGGAACTTGATGCCCTTTTTTCGTTGGAGAGCATAAATGGTAAGATGCTTCTTCCTATCTGGCACAATCTTACAAAGCAGGATGTTATGAATTTCAGCCCTATAATTGCCAATAGGAAAGCAATGACCACTGCGACTATGACTGCAAAGGACATCGCGGGGGAGCTAGCATTACTCAAGCAGGATGAGAACACGACGGAGGTACTTTAAATATGGATAAAATGAGAATGGAATCCGAGAACATACAACAGGACAACGTCAAGAAGGTTGAGGTACTCTTTCCCAACTGCGTAACAGAGACACGAGGAGAGGACGGGAAGCTACATAAAGCAGTTAATTTTGATCTACTTCGGCAGATGCTATCTGGTTCTATAACTGAGGGTGACGAGGCATATGAGTTTACATGGGTTGGAAAAAAAGCGTCTATTGTCGAAGCTAACAAACCAATTCGCAAGACTCTGCGTCCGTGTAAGGAAGAAAGCGTCCACTGGGACACCACAGAGAATCTTTATATTGAAGGGGATAATCTCGATGTCCTCAAGCTTTTACAGGAAAGCTATCTTGGCAAAGTTAAGATGATCTATATCGACCCGCCCTACAATACAGGTAATGACTTCATATATAATGATGATTTCAAAATGTCGGGTGAAGAATATGCGGATGAAATTGGTACGATAAATAAAGATGGGAATCGTTTATTTAAGAATACAGACTCGAACGGCCGTTTTCATTCGGATTGGTGTTCGATGATTTACTCACGACTGTTAGTGGCTCGGAATTTCCTTACATCCGATGGCGTTATCTTTATTTCAATCGATGAGAATGAAAGCGGAACACTCAAATTAATATGTGATGAAGTATTTGGAGAGTCAAATTTTATCGCTCAGTTAGTATGGAGTGCCGGAAGAAAAAATGATTCAAAATACATATCTGTCTCGCATGAGTATATCTTTTGCTATTTTAAAGATGCTCAGTTCATAAAAGATCACAATATCGTTTGGCGCGAAAAAAAGGAAGGCCTAAATGACATATATACTGAATTTGATTCACTTAAAAAACTCTATGGCACAGATTACGCGAAAATTGAAAATGAATTAAGGAGTTGGTATAAAAACCTTCCGGATAGTTCACCAGCCAAAGAGCATGCACATTATAACAAAGTAGATGAAAAAGGAATTTATTTTTCAGCTGATATTTCATGGCCAGGTGGGGGCGGCCCCAAATATAACCTCTTACATCCAGTAACCGGTAAGCCGGTTAAAATTCCATCTCGGGGCTGGTTGACAAACGAAAAAACTATGCACGAGTGGATCGAAGAAGACAGAGTCGATTTCGGAAAAGACGAAACATATGTTCCGACGTTAAAGTCGTATTTGAAAGATAAAGAGTATGCGGTTCCTTATAGTGTTTTTTATAAAGATGGGCGTGCCTCGTCTAAACGTTTGGCAACACTAATGGGAGATAAAGTTTTCGAGAATCCAAAGGATGAAGAAATAATTCAAAGGTTAATTGAGATGTGTGGTACTGATGACGGAGATATTGTCATGGACTTCTTTTCAGGGTCCGCAACAACAGCGCATGCTGTATTTCTGGCAAATCTCCATCAAAATAAGAGACGCAAGTTTATTCTCGTACAATTACCGGAAACTATTGATCCATCGAAGTCGACCGCAGAGCGCAGTAAAAAGGTTGCAAAAAATGCAATAGCATTACTTGATAGCATAGATAAGCCTCATAATATTTGTGAGATTGGCAAGGAACGCATTCGCCGTGCTGCGAAGAAGCTCCACGAGGATAATCCCGACGCAACGTTTGACGACGGTTTTCGTGTCCTGAAGCTAGACGATACAAACATGAAAGATGTTTACTATGCAGCAGAAGACTATACTCAAGATCTGGTTTCTATGCTTGAGTCTAACGTGAAGCCTGATCGAACTGATCTTGATCTTTTATTTGGATGCCTGCTTGATTGGGGACTTCCGTTGTCGCTTCCATATACTTCGGAAACAATTGACGGCTGCATGGTGCATACCTATAACGACGGGGATCTGATTGCATGCTTTGACGAAAAGATTCCCGAATCGGTGGTGAAAGAAATTGCCAGGAGGAAGCCACTTCGTGCTGTGTTCCGTGACTCCAGTTTTTCCAGCAGTCCGGAGAAAATTAATGTTGGAGAAATTTTTAAACTGCTGGCGCCTGATACCAGAGTGAAAGTGATTTAAGGAGGAATTTGTCATGAAAGAAAGTGAGGATAAATTCTTCCGGGAAATATCGGATATTCTTGGACATGCGAGGGATCGGGCGGGTAAAGCGATCAATCTCGTCATGGTCTATTCTTATTTTGAGGTTGGAAAGCGAATTGCAGAAGAAGAACAGAATGGGGACGTTCGTGCTAAATATGGCATCCATTTAATACAAGATCTTTCTGACTATCTAACGCATCACGTTGGTAATGGTTTTTCTGTCACCAATTTAAAGCAAATGCGCCAATTTTACCTTACCTATGCGCAGGACCAGATTGGTCAGACACTGTCTGACCAATTCAAGGATCTCCCTGCAGTGAGTACAGGACGGAAGTTTGTACTTAGCTGGTCGCATTATCTGAAGCTGATGAGAATTGACGATGTGAATGAACGTCACTTCTATGAAATTGAGGCTGCTAAAAACAACTGGAGCTTGCGCGAGCTGAACCGGCAGTACGACAGTGGCTTGTATGAGAGACTAGCGCTAAGCACAGACATAGAAGGAATGCGCAAACTGGCAGAAAAAGGTCAGATAATCGAAAGATCGTCGGATGCAGTTAAGGATCCATATGTGCTTGAATTTTTAGGGATGGAAGAAAAGGCGTCCTATTCTGAAAGTGATCTGGAATCGCATTTAATTGATAATCTGCAGAAATTTCTACTTGAACTCGGTGCTGGTTATACGTTTGTTGCACGCCAGAAGCGGTTCACATTTCATGAAGACCATTTCCGAGTAGATCTGGTTTTTTACAATCGCTTGATGCAATGCTTTGTGCTTTTTGATCTTAAGATTGGGAAACTGAAACATCAGGATCTTGGTCAGATGCAAATGTATGTAAACTATTATGACCGCTATGAAAAGCAAGATTATGAAAATCCAACAATCGGGGTCTTACTCTGTCAGGACAAAGATGATGCGATGGTGGATCTAACGTTGCCGGAAGATTCCAACATTTATGCATCAAAATATCAGCTCTATCTTCCCGATAAGGAACAACTAAAGAAAAAGCTGCAGCAATGGACAAAAGAACTGGAGGGAGGCGAAAACGAATGAAACTGCAATTTAAGCATCAGAAATTTCAGGCTGATGCCGCAAAAGCCGTCGTAGACGTCTTCGCTGGTCAGCCTTACCTGACACCAACCTATATGATAGATCGAGGTGTTGCGAGAGATCGTTATGGAATGTCAGGCTATACAACAGAGTTCGGAAATGAAGAAGACTTTACAGGATGGTCAAATGCTAGAATTGTTCCAGAGCTCTCTGAAAAACAGATTCTTGAACATATTCAGAAGATTCAGCGAAATAATCAGATTGAGCCGTCAAAGAGTCTTGAGGGAAAGTATAACCTAACGGTAGAAATGGAGACCGGAGTCGGAAAAACCTACACTTATATCAAGACGATGTATGAGCTAAATAAAGCATACGGATGGACAAAGTATATTGTGGTTGTGCCAAGTATTGCGATCCGCGAGGGCGTTTATAAATCATTTCAGGTGACACAGGATCATTTTGCGGAAGAATATGGAAAGAAGATTCGATTTTTTATTTACAATTCTGCACAGCTAACAGAGATTGATCGCTTTGCATCAGACAGTTCTATTAATGTGATGATCATCAATGTGCAAGCATTTAACAAATCTGTTGATGCAAATGAGAAGCTGGAGAGCGGCAAGAGAGCTGATAAGAATGCAGCTGTTATATTTAGAAAACTGGATAGTTTTCGCTCTCGCCGACCTATTGACATTCTGGCAAAGACAAATCCAATAGTGATTATTGATGAACCGCAATCTGTTGAGGGACCTGCTTCTAAACGAAACCTGAAGTTGTTTAATCCTCTATTGACATTGCGTTATTCTGCTACGCCTAAAGAAATGTATAACCTAATCTATCGCCTTGATGCGATGGATGCCTATAACAAGAAACTTGTCAAAAAGATTTCGGTTAAGGGTATTACAGAAAGCGGAACAACCGCAACTACGAGCTTTGTATATCTGGAAGGTCTGAATCTTTCAAAGTCCGCGCCTACGGCAACAATCCAATTTGACTGCATGGGAAAAACTGGAATCCGTCCAGTCAGCCGTACCGTAACAGAAGGCTACAATCTTTTTGATAATTCTGGAGAACTGCCGGAGTATCGTGAAGGATATGTGGTAGTGCACATTGATGGGCGCGATGATTCTGTTGAATTCAAGAATGGAATCAAGCTGTTTGCAGGTGATGTGATCGGTAAAGTGGATGAAAATCAGCTACGCCGGATTCAGATACGGGAAACTATTCTTTCTCATATTCAAAAGGAACGCGAGCTGTTCGATAAGGGCATTAAGGTATTGTCTTTGTTCTTTATTGATGAGGTGGATCATTACCGAATTTATGACAAAAATGGTCAGCCGCAGAATGGCATCTTTGCTGAAATGTTCGAACAGGAATACAAGGATGTCGTAAGACATCTGCAACGTGAGATCGGTGATGAAGAGTATATGCGGTATCTGGAAGCTATTCCAGTAGAGAAAACACATGCCGGATACTTTTCTATCGACAAGAAAGGCCATATGATCGACAGCAAGGTCGGCAGGAAGGAAACAACCTCTGATGATATCGATGCATACGATCTGATTATGAAGAACAAGGAGCTTCTTTTGGATCAGGATCCCAAGCGGTCTCCAGTGCGATTCATATTCTCACATTCTGCACTGCGAGAAGGATGGGATAATCCGAACGTTTTCCAGATTTGCACATTGAAGTCCTCTTCAAGTGAGATTAGAAAACGTCAGGAAGTTGGACGTGGTATGCGTCTGTGTGTCAATCAGGACGGAGAACGCCAGGATGCAGCCGTGCTTGGGAATGATGTGCAAAATATCAATGTGCTGACCATTATTGCAAGTGAAAGCTATGAAAGTTTTGCCAAAAGACTGCAATCAGAGATTGCAGAAGACATCGCGGATCGGCCTCGCGCTGTCACTATGGAGCTATTCCTGAACAAAGTGATTACAGATGCGCGTGGCAACGAGATGGTTATCGACCAAGATACAGCTTCAGCGATCATGTATGACATGACAGTTAACAGATATGTAGACCGCAAAGGCTGCCTGACAGATAAATACTATGAAGACAAAGCTAACGGTGGGCTGAAAATAACAGAGGAAGTCAAAGGATGTGAAGAATCTGTCATTCAGATCATTGATTCGATTTATGATCCGAAGGCAATGGCACCGGAGAACGCCCGAAGCAATAATGTGGAGCTTCATGTAGATGAGGAGAAGTTGAACAGCAAGGAGTTCAAAGCCCTCTGGTCCCGAATTAATTCAAAATCTGTCTATGTAGTGGATTTTGATACGGATGAACTGGTTCGCAAGTCAATTGCTTCTCTTGATTCTAAACTTCATGTAGCAAAGATTTATTTTAAAGTTGAGTCTGGATCAATGGGTGAAATTAAGTCCAGGGAGCAGTTACAGTCCGGACAGGCATTTGTAAAAGAAGAAACAGCTACCTTTAATGCCAAACACGCCATTGTAGCCAGTAAAAATGTTACTTACGATCTTGTTGGTAGAATTGTGGATTCCACAGGCTTGACACGAAAGGCTGTCATCCAAATTTTGACTGGCATTCATAAACCTACATTTGATCAGTTCAAGTATAATCCGGAGGAATTTATTCTGAAGGCATCACAACTGATCAATGACGAGAAAGCAACGGCAATCATTGAACACATCACTTACAATGTGATGGATGATCATTACGGAACGGATGTTTTCACAGAGCCGACGATTAAAGGAAAGCTCGGTACAAATGCCATGAAAGCTAAGAAACATCTGTATGATCATATTGTTTATGATTCTACAAATGAGCGTGATTTCGCAACAGAATTGGATGCCAGCAAAGATGTTGCGGTGTACGTAAAACTTCCGGACGGATTTTATATTTCCACTCCGGTTGGTCATTATAATCCAGACTGGGCCATTGCATTCTATGAAGGCTCGGTCAAGCATATATACTTCGTCGCCGAGACGAAGGGATCCATGTCGTCTATGCAACTCCGGTTGATAGAGGAATCGAAGATCCACTGTGCAAGAGAACACTTTAAGGCTATCTCAAGTGACAAAGTTGTCTACGATGTAGTTGACAGCTATAAGTCTCTAATGGAGAAGGTTATGAAGTGAGATAAAGGATACGTTCAACCTGTCGGATTTCCCGACAGGTTGAAAAGCAAAAGTGAGATTATGGAATTCACCATGGAACTTGATCAGGAGTCAACCGTTCGGAAATTCCGAACAGTTCAAAATGAGGGCGACAGAACCGTCTCTCGGGAAATGACTTTATTATAACCTGAACATGATCATCTCTCGGATACAGGGTTAAATCACGATATGCTACAAGTGTAGATGATGACCTGAAGAGCAGTGAATCTATTGCTTTTCAAGCCTCCGTTTCATGATGGCTCAGGTAACACATGAAGGAGTGCACCATGGAATATGGTACAAAAATCCGGCTTTTATACTTATATCAATATCTTCTGGAGCATACGGATCCGGATCATCCGCAGTCTACGGCCGAGCTAACAAAGATGCTCAAGGATGATTATGATCTGAAGGTTTCCCGGAATACGATCAGCAATGATCTGGCGATCCTCCGGGAATCGGATCTGCATATTGAGTATATTGAGTCGACGCAAAATAAATACTTTTACAACGGCCGGCCATTTGAAGTGAGTGAGTTGAAGATCCTGATTGATGCACTCTCTTCTGCCCGGTTCATAACACCGAATATTTCCAGCAATCTGATTGCGAAGCTGCTTACGCTGACGACTGAAGAAAATGCACAGCGGCTCCGGCGGCATATTTCCGTCACGGACCGCTACAAGAGCAGCAATCATTCCGGCTACTACAGCGTCGACGTGATTAACAATGCCGTCGATCTGCATCGCAAGATCCGGTTTTATTACACGGATTTTGATGTGAATAAGAAGCGCTATGTTACGAATAACGGAAAGCCATACACCATCAGTCCCTATGAGCTGACTTGGGATGGCGATTACTACTATGTCCGCGGATTCTGCGATGAGAGGCAGGCAATGCGGACGTTTCGGCTGGATCGGATCAAGGGGCAGCCGACGATTTTGCATGAAATTGCCGTGACACCGCCGGACAACTACAATCCGGAGGAATACCATAAGGCTGTTTTTCGTATGTATGATACAGACGAGCCGAAGGAAGTCACCCTCTTCTGTCATGTCTCCGCCATGAAGTATCTGATTGACAATTTCGGACAGCGTTTCTGGTCCGAACCTGTAGATGAAGAGCATTTCCGGGCAAAAGTCCGCGTTTGCACAAGTACGACCTTCTATCGCTGGGTCTTCGGATTTACTGGGAGCATATGGATTGAGGGACCGGAAGAAACTGTTGGGGAGTATCGAGAGCGAATCAGGTTTGCAGCGAAAGAAAATGGGGCCATATAGATCCATTCGATTAGTTTTTTGGGATATCAGATTCAAATTCCAAGGTGCTAGATCTGCAAGCTGACCGTCGCCCCAGTTCCCGTCCAGCCGTTTGTGGATCTGTACAAGGCCGATGAAAATATAACCATTTGGAACAACCTCTACTATGAGAATGTCGGAATTGAACATGAATATCAATACTGCCAGTGCCTGCATCTGCAATGTGCAGCGGACAATATGCTGATCATTGGCGGGAATCTGGTTGTTGAAATCTCGAGATCACCGAGACTTGATATTGATTTGTAAAGACCCTTGGCTGCAATTTTGCGGAATGTGAGGCAGATAAGATGAAATACGGAATGAGGAAACCAAGTCTAAAGAAATCATTCAGCGCCAGGACGAAGGGAAGAGCAACCCGCGCCGTGAAAAAGGCGCTGATCCCGGGCTATGGCAAGAAGGGAATGGGAATTCTTCATCCGAAAAAGGCAATCTATAACAAAGTCTATCGAAAGACCACATTTGGTCTGGGCGATCTGTTTAAGCTTTTTAAGTGATTGCAATGCGATTGGAAAGCCATTGACAACATAAAACTATGAGTTCAACAACAAATCTGATTGACGAATATATCAACAACCAGGATCCGGCGCGTAGGAGCAATTTGTATGCTGTCCGGGACACGATCAGGGAGCAGCTGCCATTTGCGGAAGAGAAAATCTCCTGGTCAATGCCGACGTGGTGGAAAGGACGCAACATTATCCACTTTGCGGCGGCAAAGAGACATATTGGGATCTATCCGGGACCTGAGGCGGTGGAACATTTCGCCGGAAAACTCATGAAACGCGGTTTAAAATTCAGCAAGGGAGCCATTCAGATTCCTTATGGCGATAACCTTCCGCTTGATCTGATTGCGGACATTTCCCGCTGGTGTGGGGAACGCAATTCTGAAGGGGGCGTGCTAAAAACGCTGCAGAAGATGTGATGATCCGATCCTAGCGTGATAGCCTGGTTTTGAAGGAGGCGGTTGAATGAAGGCTTCGATCAGCGAAGTAAAAGGGAAAATTGCCTCTTATATTCACAGCACATTCCTTGACCGAGAGTACGTCAATGAGCAGGATCTCCCGGTGGTCAGAGCTCTTCTGCAGCCGTATTCCAACGTCAGGGTAAGTATTGAGAAGACCCGGCACGATGACGGATATCTTGACTGTGTGATCAGCGTAGATGCTTTCCTGGGCGGCGGAACGCTCCGGTATGAGATCCGCTCAAACGGGAAAAAGAAAAAATATTATGATCCGCTGGCGTGGATTGATGAGATAGAGAAGTGGGACGCACTGTTCTTTTAAACGGAATCGTGCAGACACGCTTCTGTCATTGACAATTACGACGATCATCCGGAGACCCGGAAGGGCTGGAGTGTTGAAGTTGAGCACATCTGACCAGTAGAGTGAGACCAATCATCAAATCGGAGAGCGTTGCGTATCAATCCCGGATTTTCTAGCCTGTTCTTCCTGATCCTTCCGGTCAATACGATAGATCCGGCTTCCTTTCTTGAAGAGGCTGCCGGTCTGATGGAAGTGAAAGGGCACACCGTATTCGTCACACTGCATTCTGGTGATGATGATCCAGCCATAGTCACAGAGTCTGGCTTCCTCCCCAGATTCTCCGCCGCAGGAGACACATTCGATCTGATCGTGGTACTGTGCCAGATACTTTTCAATATGGATTTCCTCAAGCATCGGTTCATGAATGATTTCCTTGTGGCGGATCGGAAGATTCAGAAAGACGGGGAGACGCCGGTCCGTCTGGTACTGGTTCTCACAGGTGCAGCAGATGTGGACGTTCTCATATCCGTTGCCCCAGTCTGCGGGAAGTCCTTCGTAGAACCGCTCCGGGCGTTTGGTGATGAAATAGAACGAGAGGTCAGAACGCTTCCGCATCATCTGCCAGGCTTCGGGTCGCCATGCATCGGCGTCCGGATGAAAGAAGTCCGAGGTGAAGCAGGTCATGACCGTGCCGTCTTCCGGCTTCAGCTTATAGTTCCCATGACGGTCTTTTTTGACCGGGAGGTTGAAAGAGGCGGTTTTCTTTACGATGGAGGCGTCCTTGCCGAACTCGGCATCACGCCGGTAAACATAGCAGTTTCGGCAACCGGGACTGCATTTGGTGCAGCCGTGCCATGGATTCCAGAGCGGCATGAGTGCCTCCTTTCTCTGTTCAGATCCCATCTTTTGGCGGGAACAGTTCTTCTACGGCCCGGTGATAGTATTCGGAGAGCCGGATCGCCACATAGACATTCGGGCACTGCGTCCCGTTTTCATATCGATAGAGCGTTTTCGGATCCACTTTGAGGTCATCGGCGGCTTTGCTCCGGGAAAGCCCGGCGGACTTCCTGGCCTCCAGCAGGTTGTTTGGCCTTTCTTCCAAGCTGCATCACCTCCCCATAAGATTCTGACTGACCTACCACGATCCTTACCGGGTGGCTCTGCAAACTTTTCCGAAGATGCGGAAGTCATCACGGTCGAGATGCACCGGGATTGGTGCGTATTTCTGATTCAGGGAAATGAGAAACGTTCCGTCGCTGTCATTTTTCAGCTTCTTGATATACGCGTTGTCATTCAACGAGAAGATCCCGATTTCCCCGTCATCCAGTGTTTCTTGCTGGTGCACATAAACCATATCGTGATCATGAAATGCCGGCTCCATACTGTCTCCGCTGATGGTAACGGCGAAATTCGCACCCTTTGCGTCCCTGGCGGGCACTTCTATGGTCGTGTAATAATCGGAATCGAGAAAATCACCATGTCCGGCGGATACTCTTGCATCGTAGAGCCGGATCCGGGCCATGGCAGGCTCGTCCGCCGGAACTGCCGGATATGGGATCACGTTCGTTTCCTTGACGTAGCTGACCGGATGAATCAAAAGATCAATGTAGGAGAGCGCTTTCTGCTTTCCTTCATCATTCAGCAAGGCCAGCGGATCCTTCGGGTTGCTTCCGAAATATTCCTCCAGACAGTCCGGGATCTCCAGAATCCGGCAGATGTGCAGGAAAATCCGCGCGGAGACCTCATTTCTCCCGGTCTCCCAGGCGGAAACGCTCTTCTGGCTGACCTCAATACCTTCTTCAAGAAGCTTCTCCGCAAGTTCAGTCTGGGATATGTGTGCCTTCTTCCGGTAAGCTGTGATGATTGCACCGATATTTTCCATAGAACACCTCTTTCTGACATTTCTGATTTCGTTCCACAGCGGATATCCCATCGCGCGCAGGTCTTATCCTCTCCCCTACAGAATAGCACCCTGTACGGCAAAGTCAAGAGAAATACCACTATTAAAAGTAAATATTGGCTAAAGCGTCCATTTTAAACTACGAATAATAGCGTTATACTGGCCATACAGAGAGAAACGCTGAGTTGTAATCCGAGACGCCAGTTTGTAAGGCGAGATGCTTGTTTGTAAATTGAAAACTGCATATTTGTAAACGAAACGCCAGTTTTGTACACCAGATGCCAGATTTG